>DYTO01000029.1:0-851 GCA_020725895.1 Candidatus Hadarchaeum sp.
ACACCGGAGACATCGCATCATTCCAGAAGGTCGTGAGGGGATGTCCGGTGCCGATAGTGATCGCGGGCGGCCCGAAGATGGAAACTGTCAGGGACGTCCTGAAGCTTACTTCCGACGCCTTGGAAGCCGGCGCCATAGGGATTTCAATAGGGCGCAACATCTTCCAGCACAAGGACCCGATCGCCATGACGAGGGCACTTGCGCTGATAGTCCACGGTGGGGCTTCCGTCGAAAAGGCCTTGAAAGAGTTCAAAGGGTGAGATTTTGCGCAAGCTTGTCTGGGTCAAGGCAGACTGGAATGAGCCTTGGAAATCCAGGAGACACTTCGTTTCTGCCGCGATAGAAGCCGGCGCTGACGCGGTAATCGTCAAGCCCGGCGAGGCGAAGGAAGCCGCGAAAATCGGGGCAATCATGATAGTCTCGGAGAAGGACTCGCCTGGGGTCAGCGCAATCGTGCATCCTTACGATCCGGAGCTCGATGTCGACGTTTTTTTCAAAAACAAATTGTTCCTTCGAAATCTGCACGAAAGCGGCAAAAAAGTCGCGGCCATGGTAGAGGTCAAGGACAAGAAAAGCGAGAGGGCGGCAGTGAATCTCGGGAAGGTGTGTGATTATCTCATCGTGACTTCCAGCAACTGGAAGATCATCCCCCTCGAAAACATCATCGCGGACCTGCAAGGCGCAAAGGCGAAAATACTCGCGGGCGCCAAGGATGCCAAGGAAGCGATGGTGGCCGCCCAGACTCTCGAAGTCGGGACGGCCGGGGTTCTCCTGGACGCGCGGCATTCAGGCACGGGGGAGATAAAGAAAACGTGCAAGGAGTTCGAAATGCTGGCCACAGAGAAATTGAA
>DYTO01000029.1:870-11486 GCA_020725895.1 Candidatus Hadarchaeum sp.
GAGCGCGAAGGTCAAGCACGTGAGGTCCGTCGGGATGGGCGACCGGGCCTGCATAGACACCACTTCGCTGATGGAAGTCGGCGAGGGGATGCTTGTCGGGAGCCAGGCTGGCGGGCTCTTTCTCATCCATTCTGAGACGCTGCCGAGCGAGTTCGTCGAGGCGAGGCCATTCAGGGTGAACGCCGGCGCCGTTCACGCGTACATCAAGGTGCCCGGCGGTAGGACAAGATACATGTCCGAACTGAAGGCGGGCGACCACGTGATGCTCGTTAATTCAAAGGGAGAGAGCAGAGTCGGGATAATCGGGCGCGTGAAGATCGAGAGGCGCCCCCTGGTCCTTGTCGAGGCCGAATGGAGGGGAAAAATATACAAGACGCTTCTCCAGAACGCCGAGACGATAAACATGGTGGGCGGGAAGGGCGAGCCGAAACCCGTCACGGGGCTGAAACCGGGCGACAGGATAATGATTTATGTCGAGGCAGGCGGTAGGCATTTCGGGACTAAAGTCGATGAAACGATGATAGAAAGGTGAAGTGATGATAGTCGGTGAAATGAAAATAGGCAAATATTCGATCAAAACGCCTGCGGTTTGCGGGGCCGTAAGGTCCAACTCCGTCGAGGGAATGAAAAAAATAGTGAAAAGGGCGTTCGAAGAAGGCGCCGACTTGGTCGAGCTGAGGGTCGACACTCTCAAGAACACCGCGGGCTTGGACGGGCTCCTGAAAACAAAAAACCCCATAATCCTGACTAACCGTCCGAAGCGCGAGGGCGGTGAGTTCAAGGGAAGCGAAAGCGAACGCGTGAAAATTCTTCTCGACGGGATAAAATTAAAAGTTCCTTGCGTGGACCTGGAGCTTTCGACTCCCGTCAATCTGCGAAAGGAGGTCATCTCAAAGGCGAGAAAGTCTGGCGTTGCCGTGATCATGTCCTATCACAACTTTTCAAAAACTCCCGGCGTGGCTGATCTGGAGAAAATCGCTAAAGAGATGGAAAAAACCGACTGCGACATGATAAAGATCGTCACCAATCTGAACCAGTTTAACGACACGTTCAACGTTCTGGAGTTCTTGGCGAAGAACCAGACGAAGGTTCCCGTGCCAGTCATCGCGTTTGTCATGGGCAAGGGCGGTCTGATCTCTAGGTTCATCGCACCAATGCTCGGCTCACCTCTCGTCTACGCCGCGGCCGATGCGAAGACCGCGCCAGGGCAGCTCGACGTTAAGACCACGAGAAGGATGCTCAAGGAGCTTACACCTAAGAAGGTGCAAGATTGAAAAATAACGTGAAACTTTTCTTACTTCTCGGCGACCCTGTGGAAGGAACCCTTTCTCCGGCGATTCACAACTCCGCATTCAGGACTCTCGGCTTGAACAACATTTACGTCCCAGTGAAAGTCCAGCTCGATAACCTTCCTGAAATCGTCGAAGCGATAAGGAACCTGAAAGTCGCTGGCTTCAACGTCACGGTTCCTCACAAGGTCTCGATAATCGGCCTACTCGACAAGTTGGACGAATCTGCATCGTCAGTCCAGGCGGTCAACACAGTTGTCAATCGCGGCGGGAAGCTCGTCGGCTATAACACAGATGGAGAAGGCGCGCTCCAGAACATCCAGTCGAAAATCGGTCCCGTGAAAAACAAGCGAGTTGTCATCCTCGGTGCGGGCGGCGCGGCGAGGGCGATTGCATATTCCATGGCGAAGGCTGGCGCAGATGTGACTGTCGCAAACCGGACCCCCGCGAGGGGGAAAGCCCTGGCGGCGATAATCCGCAAAAGGCTGCGGAAGAAGATTGCACTAACCCCGCTTAGAAAACCAGCCTTGAAAAAATCGATCTCGTCCGCGGACATCTTGATAAACGCAACCACGGTCGGGATGGAACCGAAGCCCAACGAAACGCTGGTGACCGCCGACATGCTCCATCCAAAGCTCGTGGTCAACGACATCGTCTACAAACCCATGCGAACGAAGCTTTTGAAAGAGGCAGAGAGAGCCGGGGCGAAGACGATAGACGGCCTGGGGATGCTCGTCAATCAGGCTGCGATATCTTTCAAAATCTGGACGCGTTCGGAGCCCCCCGTCAAGGTTATGAGCTCGGCCGCGAGAAAAACGCTTGGTGGTTGAATTGAAAATCGCTGTAATCGGCGCGGGAGTCATGGGGCAGTGGCTTGCGAATTTCTTCGGGCAAAATGTCGGAGACGTCGTGATCTCGGACATCGATATTGAAAAGGCGAAAAGCGCCGCCGCCGAGCTTAAGATAAAGTTCAGGAAAACTGAGGAAGCGGTCACTAATGCCGACTTAATCTTGGTCGCAGTTCCGATTTCAAAAACTGTCGAGGTCGTGAAATCCATCGCGAAAATCGCCAAAAAGGGAGCGCTGATCGCAGACATAGCTTCTGTCAAGGAGGAAGTAGTCGAGGCGTTGAATGAGATAAAAGAAGACGTCGAACTCGTCTCGATACACCCGCTGTTCGGGCAGGGTGCGAAGGCAATCAAAGGAAAGGATCTTTTGGTCATCCCGGTCCGGCCGGGCGAGAACTACAAGATGTTCAAGAAGGAGATGTCGAGATTGGGCGCCAAAATCACCGAAATCAAAGCGGACGAGCATGACAAGATGATGGCTATCGTCCAGTGCCTGACCCACTTCACACTCCTCACATACCTGAACACTTTGAGGTCGCTGAAGGAATTTGAGAAAACGAAGGAGATTGAGACGCCGATGTTCGCCTCACTCTCGAACCTGGCAAGAGCGGTGCTGGCCGGGAACTCAGAGGTCTACCGCGAACTCCAGACTCACAACAGGTACGCCAAGATCATAAGGAGCAGACTCATCGAATCCTGCAAGGAACTGGACAAAATTTTCTCCGCCAGGGACGTGATGGGCGCGAACAAGATATTCGAGGAGGCGATGGGATTCTTCGAGCTGAGCTCGATCCAAAAATCTTACGCTGAGATGTACAAGAATTTCGAGGAGGGTTTGGATTGAAAGTAGCCGTGCTTGGTCCGAAGGGAACCTATTCAGAACTCGCTGCGATGGATTACTTCAAGAACCCGAATCTTCTCTATTGCCAACCGATCGATGAAGTCGTCAAGGCAGTCACCGACGGGGCAGCCGGGTCTGGCGTCGTGCCTATCGAGAGTCTTAGGGAGGGGTCAGTTGCCGAAGCCTTGGACGCGCTGGTATGGCGGAAGGTGAAAGTGCAAGGTGAGATAGTGCTGCCGATAAAACACTCTCTCCTCGGCGTCAAGGATGCGAGGCTCAAAGATGTAACCCAGGTCCTTTCACACATCCAAGCACTTTCCCAGTGCCGCAAATTCCTCCGCAAAAAGCTGCCCAAGGCCGAGCTGGCTGAGATGACGAGCACAGCGAGGGCGGCGGAACACGTAAGCAAGCTGAGGCGCGTGCAAATCGCGGCGATAGGACCGAAGATCCTGGCCAAGCATTACGGCCTCAAAGTCCTAGTCGACAATATCAACACTGATGAAGAAAACACGACACGATTCCTGGTCATCTCGAAAAAAGATGGGAAAAGGACTGGGCGCGACAAGACGTCTATAGTTTTTTCAACGGTCAGGGACAGGCCGGGCGTCCTCCACGAAATATTGGGCGAGTTCGCTTCGAGGAAGATCAACATGACGAAAATAGAGTCGAGGCCTTCCAAAAAAGTTCTCGGGGACTACCTGTTCTTCATAGATTTCGAGGGGCATAGGGATGACACAAAAGTCGCCGAGACCCTGAGAGGGGTCAAGAAAAAAACCGCAATGCTTAAAGTTCTCGGCTCCTACCCTCGTCGGTTCTAGGTGATGAAATGAGACCTGATCTGGTAAGGAAAAAAATCGAAATGACGCTTGAAATCGATCCCGTGAAAACAGAAAAAAAATTGGTTGATTTCATCAGAAAAAAGGTGAAAGAAGCATCAGCGAACGGTGTCGTCATTGGAATAAGCGGTGGGATTGACTCGGCAGTCATGGCATCGCTTTCGGTGAGGGCACTCGGGAAGAAGAACGTGCTGGGGCTTGCCCTTCCCCAGACCGGGATTACTCCGGCTTTCGACATCAGTGATTCAAAGAAAATAGCGAAGAGTCTTGGAATCGAGTTGGAGTACATCAACATTGCACCCATTTTGCGTTCATTCGAAAAGAGCGTCGGGGCCTCCAAGAAAAGTGTTCCTCTTGCACTCGCCAACCTGAAGCCAAGGACTCGCATGGTGATAATTTACTATTACGCAAACAACCTGAACAGAATAGTTGCCGGGACAGGAAACAGGAGCGAACTCCGTGCAGGATATTTCACAAAGTACGGGGACGGCGGAGTGGATATCTTACCAATTGGCGGACTTTACAAAACCCAAGTGAGGCAGCTGGCACAGCATTTGAGCGTGCACCACGCCGTGATAAAAAAAGCGCCTACTGCGGGTTTGTGGAAGGGCCAGACCGACGAAGGAGAGCTCGGGATAACCTACGCAAATCTCGACATGATTTACACTGGCCTGGATTTAGGATTCAGCATGAAGGAGATCTCGGAAGCCGTTGGAGAAAGCGTTGATAAAGTCAAAAATTTCATCGAGAGAGAGCGGAAGATTTCCCACAAGCTGAAGATGCCGGAGATTGCGAAAATTTGATTTGGGTTGAACCATGACCGTCGAATCTTATCTGTCCTCGATAGAAGGGAAAGCCCACCTGACGCTAATAGACCCGGCTAAACAGGAGCCTGCTGAGGCGGCGAAAATAGCGTCGGACGCGGAATCTGCAGGCACGGACGGAATAATGGTCGGTGGTTCGACAAGCGCTGGCGGAAAGCTCCTCGACGAAACTGTGCTGGCGATAAAAGGCGTGACGGAACTCCCGGTCATACTTTTTCCAAGCAACGAGGCCGGAGTGAGCAGGAACGCCGACGCGATATTCTTCATGAGCATGATGAACTCCCGCGACCCCTACTTCATCACTGGGGCACAGAGGCTCGGGGCGCCGTTCGTGAAAAAGTTCGGACTTGAGCCGATTCCGATGGCGTACCTTCTCATCGAGCCTGGTGGCGCTGCTGGGCGCGTAGGGAAGGCAAATCTAATCCCGCACTCGGAGCCTGAACTCGCGGCTTCGTACGCGCTTGCAGCCCAATATCTCGGCATGAGGTTCGTCTATCTCGAGGCCGGCTCTGGCGCTGAAAAACCCGTTCCCATGCAGATGGTCGAGGCCGTGCGAAAAGCCGTCGACATCAAGATAATCGTGGGTGGCGGGATAAGGAACGTGAAGGACGCTGCCGACCGAGCGAAAGCTGGTGCGGACTTCATAGTTACTGGGACGCTAGTTGAAAATGCCCAAGATAGAAAAGGCGAACTCGAGAAGATAATCTCTGCTATAAAAAGCAAGTGAAATTCAAATTAGCCTTCGGTGTTTCGCGCAGGAGATGCAGGCGTACTCCTTCTGCTGGGGCAGGAAGACGCGTCTGCGGTCTATCCCCGGGATGTTCCGCAAATTGATCCTCGGCCCTTTCATGACCGGCACTGCCTTGACCTTCGGCGTCATTCTTCCGCAATAGACGCAAGAAACCGGCTGGCTCCTTCCGCCGACATGGTACAGACCCCATTTCTTTCCCATTTTCTCGAATAGTATCTTGACGATAGGTTATAAAGTGTTTGAGTTTGAAAAATGCCGGCGTCCTGGCCGTAACCCGTCTTCTGTTTTAGGCGACATTGAGCTTAGCAGACTACCACCCGCCTCGGACAGGCACTCGTAGGCGGAAACTTGTCCTTGCATCACACGAGGGCAGCCGTTTCATCCCCTTCTGTCCGACCTCAGCGTTACCGCATCCTCGCGCGGAAAGAGGGGTTCGTTTCTGTTCTACCCTTGCGGCCTCTCGGCCGCGCCGTTACAGGCCGTGCTCCTGTCTGATGGACGGAGTTTCCTCAGGCTCCCTTTTTCCAAAAACATTTTGGAGGATGGTTGGGAGGGATCCCGACGGTCGCCCACCAGCTCGCCGGCGATTAAACTGGGTTTTTTCGAAATAAGAATGTTTTCGATTGGCCAATTTTCATTCTGACTCAAGAGCCCGAGCCTTTGCCAAAACATCGAGCACGACAGTGCAACAGGTTCTTACAATGCAGGGCGACACCGTGCCGCAAGGCTGGGGTGGCAGCATTTACACTTCTCAGGACAGCGCGAGCACGGTCATCGACTGGTACGAGACCCAGATTACCGATTGGACGAAAGTTTACGAGAACTCCGAAAATTCAGGGGGATATACTGCTTACTCCACGAAAGGGAGTGACGCGCTTTTGGTCATGGCTTGCCCTGCCGAAATGTACGAAATGGGATCTGGGACAGCGGCCCGACTTCAGGGCTCGAATCCTTTATTGATGCGGAAGTTTCAACCGGCGAGTGGGACAACATTACTCCGGAAGCCAGTGAAAACGAGCAACCAGAAACTGAAAACACCGAGAGCGAAACGGTTTTCTACATGGGGCCGATAGATACATCTTCGATAAGCAGTGTCGAGAGTTCGCTAACTCTAGTTGCCTCCGATGCGCAGAATGACTATGCCGACCCTGGTGGCGGCGGACCTCCGGAAGGAGTACACAGTTTCTCTTCGATAGACATTGACAAAATAAATCCTTGAATCATGAGTTTGTTGGGACACAGCCCCACAGGAGATGCATTATACGCGGGTTTTAAGGCGAAAGTGTTAAAGTTCAGTCATGTAACAATAACACTGTGATATTCTTGCTTAAAATTTTGCTGATTTTCTCAAAGTAACTTTTGCAACCTTTTGCCGACCTCGTCCCAATTAGCGATGTTCCAGAAAGCCTCGACAAACTTGTCTCTCATGTTCTTGTGGTCTATGTAGTAGGCGTGCTCCCAGACGTCAAGCACCATCAGGACAGCGAACCCCGGGTAGACGTTGACGTTGTGCTTCTCTATCTGCATTATCTGCGGTCTCCTCGTCAGGCTGTCGATAGTCAGGGCTGCCCATCCCGATCCCTCGGCGCTCACGGCGGCATGGGTGAACTCCTTCTTGAACCTGTCGAAGCCCCCGAACTCCTTCTCGAGCAGATCCCCGAGCGCCCCACCGGGCTTCCCGCCGCCATTCCCGGCCGCCGCCATGTTGGGCCAGAAAAGCGAGTGAAGGATGTGACCGCTCGCGTTGAACGCCAGAGATTTCAATACCGACTTGGTATCCAGGTCCGTCCCCTCCTTCCTGGACTTTGCCAGGTTTTCGAAAATCGCGTTCGCGTTCTTGACATATGTCGCGTGGTGCTTGTCGTGGTGCACCCTGAGCTGCTCCTCGGACATGTGAGGCTCAAGATCCTTGTAACCGTACGGCAAGTCGGGCAACGAATACGCTTGTGGTCTTCCCATAACAGTCACTGCGTAAACAATTCAGCTTTTTTCTATAAATAGGCGACCTTCAGTACTCTTCGCATTTTATCTGGTAGAATGCGGTCGCGTGATCGCACGAAGGGCACTTCTGCGGCGGCTCCTTCCCGAAGTGGACGTATCCGCACTCCTTGCATACCCACCAGACACCCTTCTTCTTCTTGAAGACAGTTCCCGCCTCGACCTCTTTCAGGACTTTCCCGAACCTCTCCTCGTGGTGCTTCTCAGCTGCAGCGATTGCCCTCAGCCTGACCGCGACTTCAGGCAGGCCCTCTCCGTCCGCGACTTTCGCGAACTCAGGGTACATCTTCGCGTGCTCGTAGTTCTCGCCTGCGATCGCCGCCTTCAGGTTCTCCGCGGTCGTTCCGAAAATCGTCGGCGCCGAGGCATCTACTTTCACCTCGTCAAGCTTCTGCGGCGACTTCTTTTTCAGATCCTGGATCATGACAAAAATCTTCTTGGCGTGCTCCCTCTCGTTGTCGGCCGTTAGAAGGAAAATCTCGGCGATCTGCTCGAAACCCTCCTGCCTCGCGACCTTCGAGTAGAAAGTGTACCTGTTCCTGGCCTGGCTCTCACCTATGAAAGCCTTCGCAAGATTCTCGATTGTTTTTTTCATTCAAATGCACCGCGGGCGGAATCAAAGAGACGGCAAGAGGTTGTCGATCTCCCAGTCGCTGACATGGGAGCTGTAATCATGCCACTCCTTCTCCTTGATGTGCAGGTAGTGGCAGAACATGTGGTCGCCGAGAGTGTCTCTGATGAGCTTGCTCTTCCTCATGCAGTCCAGCGCTTCGCCGAGGCTTCCTGGCAAAGAGTCTATCTTCAGCGCCGCGCGCTCCTCGAGGCTCATCTTGAATATGTCGCGCTCGACGGGTTCGGGCGGCTCCAGCTTCTCGTCGATACCCCTGAGACCGGCTGCAAGCATCACCGCGAACTGCAGGTAAGGGTTGCCAACGGGGTCCGGGTTCCTGAGCTCTATGCGGGCCTTCGTTCCCCTGCCGGCCGGGACGCGGATGTAAGCGCTGCGGTTTAGGTTCGCCCAGGATATGTTGACCGGTGCCTCGTAACCTGGAATGAGCCTCTTGTAAGAGTTCACGGAAGAAGCCAGGATACAGCAAATCTCCTTCGCGTACTTCAGCAACCCGCCTATGAAATAGAGCGCGTTCTTGCTGACCTTGTATGCACCCTTCGGGTCGTTGAAAATGTTCTTCCCGTCCGGCGTCATCAGGGACATGTGTGTGTGCATGCCGCTCCCGTTCACCCCGAAGAGCGGCTTCGGCATGAAAGTCGCGTAAAGGCAGTGCCTCAGCGCGATTGTCTTGGTAACGTACTTCATCATCGCGACGCGATCAGCCGAGTTCAGCGCCTCGGTGTATTTTAGGTCAATCTCGTGCTGTCCGGGCGCGACTTCGTGGTGCGAGGCCTCAGTCTCGAACCCCATCATGTCGAGGTAGTTCATCATCTCCTTCCTGACGTTGTCACCGCGGTCCTGCATCAAGTCGAAGTAACCACCTGCGTCCGAAGTCTCCGTCACAGGGTTTCCTTTCTCGTCGAGATTCAGCAGGAAGAATTCGTACTCCGGCGCGGTGTAGAAAAGCCAGCCTCTCTTCTTGGCTTCCTCAACCTGCTTCTCCAAAGCCCACCTCGGGTCGCCGTCGAACCTGTTGCCATCGTGGTCGTAAACTCCGCAAATCAGGCGCGCTGTTTTTGTGTCTCCCTCAGACCAGGGAATTATCGCGAAAGTTTCCGGGATTGCCCTCAATCTCATGTCTGACTCTTCGATGGTTGCGTAACCAAGGATGGATGAGCCGTCGAAGAAGACTCCCTCCTCCAGGGCCTTGTCGAATTGAGAAAACGGAATCGTGACGTTTTTCACTGTACCAAGAATGTCCGTGAACTGCATCTGGATGAACTTGACATTTTCCTTCTTCACGGTTTCCATTATTTTCGCGGCTGTCGTGGGCATCCTGATTCACCACAAATAAAACCGCAACATCTCCTTATAAAGCATAACAATCAAATCCCGCCCGCGGTTATCCGCGTGAACAGGAAGCTGGTCGCCGAGAAGATGATCACCGAGACCAGTGTCGATTTCAGGACCGATGACCACAGCTCGACCCTGTCCCCCGGCGCTCTTATGTTCGCGATGTAGCGCGCGATGATGATCGAGAGGGCGACCGCGGTAAGCCCCATCGTCAGCCTGAGGAGAGCGAGTTCCTGGACTTCCATCGCGCCGAGGAGGAAAGGTATCCCAGTGACGCCGGCGGCCGAGGTCTGGGCGCTGATCGTGAACTTCATCCCGGACATGAAATCCATTATCCAGACGGACATCGCGCAGACTATCGGGATGAGGACTACCGCCACCATCCAGAGGTTGCCCATCGCCTCGTCTATCTTCTCGCGGAACCCCCTCTCGACGCGGTGGAGCGTGCGCAGGAAGTCGGCGGCCATCATGCACGCGCGGCCGGCCGCAGCCTCGCTGTCACGCCTGATTCGGGAGATTATATCCACAAAGCTCTTTATCAGCGGGTTCTGCGTCCTTCTCCTCTTCCCGCCGAACAGCGCATCGTGCAAGTTCATGCCGAAGCGGTCCATCCTGTCGCTGGCCTCCTTGAGCTCTTCGGAGAGCGAGGAGCCTTCCATGAGCTCGGCCGCGTCCGCCATCGCCCTGGAAACCGGCTTCCCGTCGAGCATTCGCGAACCCATGGTGTTCAGGGTGTTGCCCCAGTCCATCAGCTTCTGCCTCTCCTCCTCGCGGACCTTCGACCTCTGCGAGGCGTAGAAGTATGAGTGGACCGCGAGCGCCGCCGCGACCGCCCAGACTATCCAGAGGGTCGTGAAGCTCATCGCGACTATCCCGATGACTCCGGTCGAAACTCCCATGAGATAAAGCACTCCCGGCCACACCAAGGCCAGGAAAGCCACTGTTGGCAAAAACCAGTTGGGCAACAATTTCCCAAGAAATCTCACGCGGCCTTTCGGCGGGAGCCGCGGGTCGTCTTCCGGGAGCCTCGGCGGCTGTATCGTGACGGGCCTCCGCCGCCCCATGAATAACGTGAAAGCGAGGAACGCCATTATCAAAGTGATTGCCATCCCCACGAAGAACTTCAGGTCAACCAGCTGCACGCCGATGACGCTGAACACCGGGGAAAGGCCTATCGTGCCGATTATCGCCAGCGAGCCGAACGTGAGGAAAGCCAGCGTAGGCATCACCAACCCCCCGAGCTTCTTCGTCAGCTGCTCCTCGGCG
>DYTO01000030.1 GCA_020725895.1 Candidatus Hadarchaeum sp.
CAGCAGTTCGGCTAGTTCTTGCGTCATCTACATCAAAAATGTTCTTGTGTTTGAATTTAAAGAATATTCTGGATAGCCACATTTTCACGGAATATTAATACTGTTACTCAAGTTTGACACTTCGTATCTATTTAGCTTACCCACCCCCCGTAAAATGTATCCGTTTGGCAAAATTCCCGTGTTTATGGCGCGTTTTTGGTGAGGTCTTCATTTTCACTAATTTTGTGGCATTGATTGTTATTGAAGGTTTGATAAAATGTGTCAAAACGGCTTGAAAATTCATTTTTTGAGTGCTTAAATGCACCGAGAGCTAAATAAACACGTTTATTCAATATTTTATAATTTCCGTAGCACACTCAATTTGGAATTTTGGAGCACATTTTTTTAGCGCAGGATATTATTATTCATTCTTATTTTTCGCGATAATTTCATGGGCATTTCTTTCAGGAGTGGTATTAATTTCTTGGAGAAAAAATTAGTTTTATACAAATCAACATAAAAGCAAGGCATTAAAACACCCGCGGTTAGTGGTTTCCGGAGATCTGATGGCAACAGACTGGACCAAAATAATGAAACCGTATCCGGGCCGATTGATAACTTTGCCTGACGGGTCAGAGATGGAAGTCACCGGAATGGAGAGGAAGGACATCGATAGCGTGTGCGATGCCCTCATACCCAACCTGACTTACCACAAGGAACTCTTCGACTTGGTGACGTCCGAGATAATAACGGAGCTGTTTCTCTGGCGCGAGAACAGGCCCATCTGGGAACTCCCCGCGGGAAGCCAGTTCTGCCTCGTAGGAAGGGTGAACGGCGAGATCGTGGGAGTGACCAACGGCGGTTGCAGGGACCCGAAGATAGGGAACAGTTTGCACACGACGACGCTGAAGAGAGGGCTGCAGATCGGGGCTTACCTATGGCCATGCAAGCTCGAGCACTACTTCGACGTGTTGGGAGTCGACACCGTCGAGGCAAGCGCGGAGAGCGCGATAGGGTCGAGGAAGCTCTTCAAGACGTACGGGTTCACGGAGCACCCGTACCCGGACAGGTACAGCCACTTCGGCGCGATATTGCAGACCATGACCAAGCCGCAATGGGACCGGATAAAAGCTGGAAAGCTTGTCGGCGAGAAGCTGGGCTAAAGGGATTTTTGTCCCCGAGGCTGAATGGAGGTGGTGTGCTTGAGGAAAGTTAGAGTCCGCTCCATAGCCAGTGCCGCTCTCGAATCTTTGAGGCGCAGCAGTCAGTGGGAGGTCCACAGTGTTTTCGATCGAGCGTTCAACATCGTCGCTGGGGATGACCTGGTCGGTGTCTCGTGCGCGGACGTGCCGCTGAACCCGATTAATCTAGTCACAGATATCTCCGGCGTCACGATGCAATCGCTCGGGATCGAGAAGGGAATGTCAGCAAGTTTTCGCGGTGATGTGATGCGGGTTGGAAATGTTTTGGAGATTTCATTCCACAATCCACGCGTCTGGACGCTGAAAGTGATGGTTGAGAAGCCCCTGCCGTTGAAAGACGTTCGGATGAATTTGGAAGCCGCGGAAAAAGCAGCCTCAAAAAAAGCGACTGTGGATGGATTCGGGCAACTGCTGAGACACTTGAATGAAATTTACGACGACTCACACTTCATCGATGGGTTGAATGTTGTTTCTAAAAAGGCCCTGCCCGAAATTTCAAATCTTGTGCAAGGAGTCAAGGCCCAAAATTTAACCAAGGCGAGATCCGCCGTTGAAAAACTCGTAGGTCTCGGTTCAGGGCTGACACCTTCAGCGGACGATTTCCTCGCAGGATTTTCTTGTTCTCTCGCATGGATGTGCCGGTCTTATGGCAAGTGTTCGGATTTTTGGAAAAAATTCAGCGCCGAAATTACGAGTCATGTGGGCAAGACGAACTTGCTGAGCAGGAAACTTTTGGAACACGCGGTCAAGGGCGAATCAAACGAGCGCGTCGAAGAACTCTTGGAGACGATTTTGCACGGCCATATCTCAGATTTCGAGCTCGTGACTAATCCCGTTTTGGAGATCGGCGAGACTTCCGGGGCAGACATGATGGTCGGGCTCCTGTTGGGGATAAGGGTCGGCGTTGATCTATTTTTTACAATGTTGTAATCACTATAATCTATATGCAATTGCCCTTTTTTCTACACTTATTACAATTATTTTCACACCCTCCACGGCATAGAAAATGCGATAATCGCCAACGCGGAGACGGAACATTTTTATTTTTTCTCCTTTAACGCGGGCAATATCTGCTAGTGGTCTCGATTCGAAAGGATTCTCGCGCAACAATTCGATGTGGTCAACAATCCTTTGCTGGATATTTTTCTCCAATTTGGAAAGCTCTTTGAAGGCAGACTTTTTGAACTCGACATCAAACAATGGATCACTTTAACTTGAGCCTTGCTTTGACTTCTGTGAGCGGGATGTTTTCCTCTTCAGCGTAACGCCGTTCAAGTTCATTGATAAATTCCGGAGGATAAACCTCTAGGAGAAGGTGTGAGATAATATCATCATAGCTTTCTCCATGAGACCCATAAAATTTCAACAAGTCGCGCGTAGATTCCTTTACAGCGATGGTTGTGGTCATTAGTATTACCATACTCTTATATTTATTATATCCTATATAAACGTTATGGTTTTGAAGGATAATATTTTGCCAGTTTTAATAACGCCCACACGAATCTTGAATGATGTCAGACGAGGAACAGCACCCGAACGCTCCGGCCGAGGAGACCCATCCTGACGCGGCCGAGCAGACAGAGGGCGAGATCGTCCATCCCGGCTCGTTCGAGGCCGAGGAGAAGAAGGATGACAAGAAGGCCAAGAAGAAGGCCGAGAAGGAGGCGAAGAAGAAGGATAAGGAGGCCGCCGAGGAGGGGAAGGAGGGCGAGGAGAAGAAGCCGAAGAAGAAAAAGGAAAAGCTCTCCAAGAGGCTGAAGAACGGGATAATCCTGTTGCCAAAGCTGCCGCGGATAGTCATCGGGAAAGTCTACCCGAAGCTGAAGGCGAGGGGTTCCAAGATCAAGACGAAGCTGAGGCTTAACAGGAAGAACGCGCGGCTCGGTTCCGAGATCATGCTCGTGGGAATTCTCCTGGGGATATTTCTGATGATGATTTTTCCAAAGCAGATAGATTACGTGACGGTCGAGGAATTGCTCACGGAACCCGAAAACTTCGACCACATGACAATTTGGGTCAAGGGAGACGCGATATGGGTGAGCGAGAACGGCGGAGGCACGGCGATATCGGACATTGGCGGGAGCATATGGCTACATTACGGTGGGGACCTGCTCGATTACGTCGGGGATTACGTGCGAGTCGAGGGGGTTTTCCAGCGCGTCCCCAGAGAGAACCTTCCAGCACAGATAGAAAACGTCCCATTCATTTACGTCTGGATGATAGAGAATATCGAGCGGCCGCCACCTGTGTGAAGCGACCCTGAAATTCAGTCCTCGCCTTTTTTCAGGAATATCAGCTCCGGGTCGACCTTCTCTCGCAGAATTTTTATCTCGGCCTCGGTCGGAGGTTCGGTCTCCTCGGCGCGCGAGATGTCGAGGTCAAAGCCAGTGTTTTCCTTTACTTGCTCTGCCGTAACGCCGGGATGGTAGGATGCGAGATAGGCGCGCTTGGTCTTTTCGTCGAATTTCAGGACGCCCATCGTCGTGATTATCGCCTCTGGCCCTCCCCACGGGAGCCCGGCCTTATTTCGCCCGTCTGGCCCGTCGATCCAGCCCGGGCTCGTGATGTAGTCGCAGCGTTCCGGGAATCTCCTCTTCTCGTGGACGGCGATGATGATTGTCCTCTTAGATAGGCACGCGATGTCGCCCGAGCCGCCGCTCCCCGGGAACCTGACCTTCGGCTTCTTGTAATCGCCTATGCAAGTGGCGTTGATGTTCCCGTAAGCGTCGATCTGCGCCCCGCTGAGGAACCCGACGTCTATCCATCCCCGCTGGAGCACGGTCGAGAACACGTCGAACAGCCCGGTCGCCGTCGATGCCATCCTCATCGTTCGCGGGTCGCCGACAGACATCGGCAGGTGCGCGAGCTTGCAGTCGACAGCGCCCGCCTCGAAGACTATCACGCAGTTCTGGGCGTGGGTGTTCTGCGCGAGCATCGACCCGAGCATAGGTAATCCAGTCCCCGCGAAGACGATCTCGTGGTCCCTGATCTCTCGCGCGGCGGCCACGGCCATCAATTCCATCAGCGAAAAATTCTTGGCGTATTTCTTCTCCATTTCATCGCCTCTTCAACTTCGGCGCGTAGCCGAGCAGCTTGTCCGCCTTTAATTTCTTCAATTTCTCGTCACCACCGATCTTCTCAAGATACTCGCCCCAGCTCTTCACCCCGTAAACGTACTCGTCCAGAAGCACCTTGAATGATGCGTCGTCGCGCGCCTTGTCGTGGTACATGTGCAGGAACTCCGGGTCGTAGTCGTAGTAGCGGTAGCACGCGTACGGGTGCGCGCCGTACGGGACCTTCACGATCGCGTTGACCCGGAAGAACGGGATGCAGTTGTGCTCGGGGTAGTCGCGGAGCTCCTCAAGCTGCACGACCTCCTCGCACGTCACGATGACCTTGTCGGCGGCCTTTGCCTGTTGATCGTCCCCGAAGTTCTGACCGTATATCCTCACAGTGCCCTGGGCGTCCACCACCTGCGCGTGGATGACGGTCACGTCGGGCTGGACCGATGGCAGGAGGGCGACCTTGCTCCCGGTGAACGGGCAGTCCATGAGAACCAATTTTTTGGAGGGGACTTTCCTTAGTTTCCTGGTCTCGGCGCTGAAGCCTTCCTTCTTCAGCATGTCGGAGCCGAGCATGGTGTAAGTCGGGATGAATGGGATGCCCATCGCACCCGCGGCGATCCTCTGCACCATCCCGAAGTTGCTGTAGTCCTCCCACTCTATCTCGCCTCGCTGGACCGCGAGCCTGAACCTGGGCCCGATCCTTCCGAAGGCCTCGTCCGCCTCGTACGCGAGCTCGACCCTCTTCACGCAGCCCGCGCCTATCAGCATGTCCCAGTCCCCGCCGGGCGAGTGGCCGACGAGGTGCAGGTCCTTCTTCTTCTGCCTGATCATCTCGTGGACGAACGCCATCGGGTGGCGCTGCGCCGTGAAGCCGCCGAGGGAGACCTGTGCCCCGTCAGGGATGAACTTCTTGACGGCCTCTGAAAGGCTCATCACTTTATCTTCGAGGTGCGTTTCCATTTTTTCACAACCCGTACTTTGTCGCGAAGGCCTTCAATGCTTCGGTGAAGCACAGCTGGGGCGCCCGGAGCACTCCGAATCCGACGGTGCCGAAGCCCGGCTTCTTGTGGGCGACGCCAGTGTTGATTATCGGAAGGATCCCCGTGTCTATGACTTTCCTCAGGTCAATTCCGCGCGGGATTCCCTCGAAGTTCATGAACGGGATCGAGAAGCTCTTGTCCTTGGCGAGGGTTATCGCCCACATCTCTTTCGTGTGCTCGATCGCCTCGTTCGGCGTGCCACCGACGACCTGCACGACCGCCGGAGATGCCGCGGAAGCGAAGCTCCCGAAGCCAGCCGTCTCCGTTATCGCGCTGTCCCCGATGTCTGGGTTAGCGTCCGCCTCCGTGAATCCGGGGAAGCATAGGAGCCTGGGGACCTCGGCCGGAGCCGTGAACCACTGACCGTCAAGCCCGCTGACCCTTATCCCGAAATCGGTGCCGTTGCGCGCGAGCGTCGTCACTATCGAGCAGTATTCGATCCCGTGGCCGGCATCCATGCTGACCTTGCATGAGGCCATCGCTGGGTTGAGGAAGAAGAGGAAATTCTCTCCCATGAACTTCATCACTTCCGCGATAGTCTTCCCGTCGTGCCCGGTCGCTGCTATGTGGGGCGAGAGCAGCTTCAGTAAGATCATGCTCGAGGCCACGTTCCTGCAGTGGAGCTCGTCTCCCATGTGAAGGGCCTGTGCCATTATCCCTTTCAGGTCTACCGGGCCCGAGTTCTTCATGGCGTCTGCCAGCACAGGCGCGAGTGTTTTCTCGATCCACTTGAGCCTCTTGAGGACGCTATCCTCATAAGAGCCGTAGCGCAGGACCTTTCCTAGCCCCTCGTTGAAATTCGAGTATGCGACGTTGCCGTGCTCTTTGTTCTTCACGACGAAGACCGGCATCGAGGCCGAGATTATCCCCGCCATCGGGCCAACGGCGTCGTGGTCGTGGCAGGCACCGAACTCTATCTCGCCCTCCGCGGCCATCCTGTCTGCCTCGGCCTGGTTCTTCGCGAGCCCCTCGTATATCAGGGCGCCCCATATCGCGCCTTTGGTCGGACCGGACATCCGCTCCCATTCTATCGGCGGGCCGGAGATCAGGATAGTGTTGTCTTTCATCCGCGGGATTACTTCTCGAGCCGGCTTGATGTCGACGAGAGTGGGTATCGCCGCGAGTATCTTCTCGATTGCCCGGCCGTTCGCCGCTTCTATTTCCGGCAGCTCGAGCTTTGAAAGGAGCTTCGCGAGTTCGGGGTCGCCGCCCGCCGGGGGCTTCCAGTCAACATGCACGGCAGCGGCTTTCTGCGTCTTCAAATCCTCGTAGAATGATTTCAGCCCGACGTTGATAATTTTCAAACTCTCAGGTATCTTCATAGTTTTCCCCACACATCTCCTCTTGAGGCTATCATCGCGGCCATGCGCGCAGCCTGGGCGTTCGACGGCATCACCACGACGCCGGCGTCAATGAGTTTCCTGCGCTGGGTCTCAAGCCCCTGCGGGTCGCTGACTGTGCCGCAGACCGACGCCACGAATGAAACGTATCTGCCTTCCTTTCTCGCGATTTCATTCGCCTCCTTGATTGCGCCGACCAGCTCGCCAGCTGGGTCGATGTTCGCGCCGATGCCAAGGACGACGTCGAGGAGGATTACGGCGGTCTCCGGGCTCTTGGCCTCTCTCAGGATTCTTTCGCGCCTGAACCTGAAGTCAATCATCGGGTGGGGGACTCCGCGCACAAAGTCCTCCGTCCCCATGTCAACGCAAGTGTTGAGCTGGCTCTTGTGGATGTCGGACAATTTCAATTCCTTTTTCAGAGGGACGTTGGAGTAGACGTCGCCAATCAGATTTTTCAGGATTAGCTGGCTCTCCGAGCATAGAGTCCCGCCGGAGAAAAGCCCACGGATGTACTTCTGCACGGGCTTCATCTGTTTTATTTCCTTTTCAACCGTCTCGCGGATTTTCCTCTCAGGTTGCGAAAACATCGTTTCTTTCAAAGTCTGCCCCCGAAGCGCGGCGATGGCTTTCTGAGCGGCGTCCTCGAGCGTCTCGGCGTGGATTAGGCCGGCCTCTTCAACGACGCGGTGATCCCCGCCGATGAAATCCACCACGACGGGCTTCTTGAAAGTCTTCAGAACGTTCAGAATTTTTTCAGCCACTTTGGGCGACGGGGGTTTGGATATCACGGTGATGACTTTGGTTTTGTCATCGGCTTCGAGAGCGCGGAGACCCGCGAGCATCGTTATCCCGCCGACAACGTCTGCGAGGTCGTGGCCACCGGTTCCGACGGCGTTCGTGATCCCGACTTCGTCAAGGATTGATGTGACTTCCTGGATGCCGGTCCCGGCCGCGCCGACCACGCCGACCGGCCCGTTCCGCACTATATTGGAGAATCCCAGGCCAACCCCGCCGATTATCGCCGTCCCGCAGTCCGGCCCCATAACGAGGAGGCCTCGCTCGCTGGCGAACTGCTTGAGCCTCACTTCATCATCGAGCGGGACGTCGCTGCTGAACATCATGACGTGTTTCCCGGCCCTCAGGGCCTTCATGGCCTCTCTGGCCGCGAACTGGCCGGGGGTTGAGATGAGAACTAGATTTGAGTCTGGGACTGAATCGGTCGCTGCTTTCAATGTATTGTAAAACGTTTCTCCGGATTCGACAGGTGCGACTTCCGAAAGGGCTTTTTTCGCGCCTTCAATCGCGCCGCTCGCTACATTTTCGTTGGCGGCTTCAACGGCTATGGCGAGGTCGTTCGGGCCGGCGTAGTTTATATCGTCTGTGAGGAGCCCCGCCTCTTTCATGAGGTCCTTGTTGTTGTCGGTGGCCATCATTGCGGTGCCCTTCTTGACGCCCTCGAAGGCCTCCAACTGCTTTGAAATCCTCATCAGAACTACCGAGTCTCGGTAGTCTCCTTTCCTGACCAAACTTTTCACGACCACACTTCCAGCCTCCAGATATTGATTGCGAAGGACGCTTAAAAATTCTCGGTGGGTAGGCCTAGCGCGGCATTGCCGCAGACTTTTCTCTATTTATAAGGAGCCTCCGCGCAAATGGGCGGCGGGAAAAATGGCAAACACTGCACCGAGTGAAATAAAAAATCCCGTAGGACAAGCCACGGGACAGTTCGCACCCCCGCTAGCCTCAAATGGTGGATGATGGTGAGGCCCGGGTTCAAATCTCGGCGGGCCCGCACCAAACTTGTATCGGCGATGATTATTTCCACCATTGACAAATCACATTTAATATGCCAACGGCGGTGATATTCTGGGTAGCATGAGGCTTGAAATAAAGGAATCAGGACCGCTGAAGATAGCCCAGTTCGACTGCCACGACTTCGAGGGCCCATGCACTTTGGAGAACCCGAAATGCCGGGCCGAGGTCATCAAGCAGCTGAGGACAGAGGGGGCGATAGACCGCGTAGCACTTTCCGGCCCATTGAGCCGCGTCTATTGTTCTAGCGACATTTCCGCTCTCACGAGGACCATCGCCACGTCCCAGCAACTGGCCCTCGACCGCTCCATGTACGGCGGTGACGAGAGCAAAAAGTGCGAGAAGTGCATTGACGAGAGGATATCGGCAGTTACGAAGGCGCTCGACCAGATTTCCGAGAACCCCCACGATTTCGAGATCCTGGACAGCCTCGCTGAGAAAACGATGAAGGAGGAGAAGGGCGACTGCAAGATGTGCGCTCGCGTGCATTTCGAGAAACTCGTCGACTCGATAGAAAACATTCTCAGAGGCCTTCCTTTCATAAAAAAACTAAAGCCCGAAAAATACGACGAAGTCTTCGTGATGAGGCAGAAGCCATTCTTCGTCGAGGGAGTCTGGAACCCGCCGCCCGCTGGCTCCAAGCTCATCGAGACCTACAAGCTCTCAGAGAATCGCGGCACGGTGAGGATTTACGAGCGCCCCGACAACCCGGTCCTGTTCTACGACCTGGACCTGCCGGAGTTCAAGTTGCCGCAGGAGCAGCTCGACTTGCTCGACTCGGCGTTCCGCGTGAGGTTGGAGGGTGCGCCGGGCCACGCCAGGTTCGCCTACTCGGGACGGATGCTTTCATTCGCTCAGGAGTGGTACAACGTCCTCCTCCACATGCTCAAGGACGAGAAGCAGAAGCTCCCGACGACCGAGCTGCAGAAGCTATCGAACTTCATGGCCGAGTGGCTGACATCCCGCGTTCTCGAGCCGATAGGCCACGACGACCACATCACAGACGTTTACATCTCCGCGCCGCCGGAGCTCCAGCCCCTGATAGTCGAGCACGAGCGCTGGGGCAAAATGGAGACGGGGATATATTGGGACACGCCTTCACTGCTGGGGCTGGGCGAGACTCTTGCTTCCAGGCTCGGAACATCATTCGACGAGGTGCGCCCTCAGCTCGATGCCGAAATTCCCGAACTCGGGATGAGGCTTTTCCTGAGCAGGTACCCGGCCATCTGGGCGAGGAGCGTCGAGATCGCCGTGAGGAAGCGCCGCTCGAAGCCGTGGACGCAGCCCCTTTTTCTCGAACGCGGGACGATGTCACCTCTCGCGAGCGCCCTACTCGGCAACGTGCTGAGGCTGGGATCGAGCGCATTCGTGATCGGCGAGATGGGCACAGCGAAGACTTCGCAGGTCGAGACGTACATCCCCGAGATCGGCCCGCAGAACAGGATCGTGACATTCCAGGACACCGAGGAACTCCACATAGAGGACTTCATCCAGAAAGGGTATAAGCTCGTCAACGTCCGCGTCTCAGACCCCGGCCACCTCGACAAGCAGGTCAACGCTTTTCTCCGCGGCGGGGCGAGCTACTGGCTGATCACGGAGGTCCGCGCTGCCGAGGCCGTGAGGGCCGCGCTCGGCGCAGCCGCGAGGCAGGGCTCCCAGCCGGTCGTAGCCAGCTTCCACGCGAGGAGCAAGCGCGAGATGTTCGATTTGGTAGTCCACATAATGGGGCTTCACGAGGCAGCGTTCAAGTACGTCGACTTCATCATCAGCACCGCTCGCTTCACGACGAAAGCCGGCACGATAAGGAGAATCGTGGAAATCGCGGAGGTTCGGAAGGACTGGAAAGAAATCCCGGAGTACGTGGACATGTTCGTCGACGACAGGAAGAGCGACACCCTGGCGCCGAAGAATTTCCTCAGCGGCAACAAGGCGCTGATCAACCGCCTCAACGGCAAGGACCTCTCGAAGGTGGAACCGCTCCAGGCCGCTAAAAAGGTCGACTTCCTCCCGCCGAACAAGGGCGGCAGCCACCTGATCCCGCAGATGTGCAAGAGGATGGGGATGGACGAGGAGGATTTCCTGAAAGGGATTCTCGTCGAGGCGAGAATGAAATCCGACATATTGGCGCTCGCGAGAAAGTCCGGTGACCAGAAGTACCTCGAGCTCCCGTTCATCAGCAGCGGATACAACGCATACTTCAACTTCGTCAAGAGGAATGCCACGGATTTCAAGCGGGTCCTGGGGGACTGGCGGGCTTGGTTGAAAAAAATCTGAAGCCGCTCCCGAAGAATTTCCCGATCCCGCGGGACGTCGAGCTCGCCCTCGAGCACGTGATGGGGCCCAGGGAGAAGGGATTATACGAAAAGTTCTGCTCTTTTTCAAGCAAGCTTCTCGGCGGCATGACGAATGATTACAAGCTCAGCAAGCAGACGCAGCGCGAGCTCTCGGACGCTGGCATCAGGGTCGGCCCGAAGGACTGGGCGGCCGGGATGTTCTTCTCTCTGCTCCTCCCGATAGTCCCGTTCCTACTCGTCTGGGTCCTGCTGCTGTTCGCGGGTGCCAGCTTCGGCAGCCTCCTTTACCTGCCTATCCTCGGCTTCGTGCTCGGCGGGCTCGGGATGATGGTATTCCAGCTCTACCCGTCGTCGGTCGCGGCGAGCCGAAAGAGCGAGGCCCAGAGCAGGGCGATAAACACGATAATGCTGCTCAGCTTCTCCCTCTACCACAGGCCCGACCTGCGCGGGGCGACGGTCTACGCTGCCGACACAAGCGAGGGAAAGCTGGCGGAGGATTTCCAGAAGGGGCTCCTCGACATGGACGAGCGCAGGCGCTACGAGACGGTCAGGCACATGATTACGGTCACCGCGAACGAGTGGGGAAAAATCGATGACAACGTCCGCCAGGCGATGTTCGACATCTTGCGCTCGACGGGGACGAAGGACGAGGCCGCGCGGCTGTCCGACGTCTCCAAGGCCCCGGCCAGGGTCCTCGA
>DYTO01000007.1 GCA_020725895.1 Candidatus Hadarchaeum sp.
CACAAGAATTGGCTGACGGCCTGAGTTTCGCATGGGCGAAAAGCTAAAAACATACCTTTCAAATCCTTTTTAGGGAAGAACTCGATAAAAAAAAGGAGCCAAAAGATGACATACTACCTAGGACTTTCAATCGGGGACCACAGCCCCGCGGCAGCCCTCCTGGAGGATGGGAAGATAATCGCTGTCGGGGAGGAGGAGCGCTTCCTCGGCTTCAAGCACGCCCTCGGGCAGATGCCGATACAATCGATCAAGTACTGCCTGAAGGAGGCCAAGATAAAGCTGAAGGACGTTGACGTCGTCGCAACCGACTGGAACCCCAAAATATACCTGAAGAAGATAGCAAAGGGCGGCCTCGGGAAGACCGTCACAAACACGTTCTCATACCTCGGCCTCAAGGGCAAGATCAACGTCCTGGAGAGGCTGATGCAATACCACTTCGATGCCAAAAAGAAGATCATCCCCGTCGAGCACCACCTTGCCCACGCATACTCATCCATCCCGTTCTCGGGGTTCAAGGACGACTGCTACTCGATAACGGTCGACGGGTACGGGGAGATGACGAGCACGCTAATCTACCACCCGAAGGAGGGGAAGATAAAAGAAATTTTCGTCCCGCACTCTCTCGGCGTCTTCTACACGGAGATCACCCGCTGGATAGGATTCGAGCTCCTCGAGGAGGGGAAGACGATGGGTCTGGCCTCATACGGGACGGAGAGGTACGACATGTCCAAGTACATCAAGTGGGGGAACGGCGACTACAAGATAGTGCCCAACCTCGCCGAGCAGCTCGAGAAGAACATGGGGCCGAGGAGGCGCGGCGGCGAGATTACACACAAGCAAAAGAACGTCGCATACTCAGCCCAGCGCTGTCTCGAGGACATCATGCTCCACCTGACGGAGTACTACGTGGGGAAGAACAACCTCTGCCTCGCGGGAGGGGTCACCCTGAACTGCGTCACAAACGGCAGGCTCATCAGGGAATCCGGGATAAAGGACATCTTCATCCAGCCGATGGCGAACGACGCCGGCGGTGCGATTGGAGCCGCGGCATACTTCGCCTGGAAGGACGGGAAAAAGTTCGAGAAAATGAACCACGCTTATTACAGCCAGGGTTTCAGCAACGAGCAAATTGAAAAAATCATGAAGCAGGCAGGCCTGAAATACGACTACGTGAAGGATCCGTCGGGGACTGCGGCCGACCTCCTCGCAGACGGCAAGATAATAGGATGGATGCAGGGAAGGATGGAGATAGGGCCACGCGCCCTCGGGAACAGGAGCATCCTCGCAGACCCGCGCAGGGAGGAGATGAAGGATATCATAAACAAGCGCGTGAAACACAGGGAGCCGTTCAGGCCTTTCGCCCCGTCGATGCTGGAGGAGGACAAGCACAAGTACCTCGTGAAGGCCTACGTCTCGCCGTACATGCTTCTCTCGTTCGATGTCGTCCCCGAGATGAGGAATGTGATCCCGGCCGTGACACACGTGGACGGGACCGCGCGCCCGCAGACGGTGACGAGGACGCAGAACAAGCTCTACTACGACCTGATAAACGACTTCAAGAAGGAGACTGGAGTTTCAGTCGTCCTGAACACCTCGTTCAACATAAGAGGCAAGCCGATCAACCGCGAACCGAAAGAGGCGATTGCGACGCTCTACACGGAAGACATGGACGCCCTTGTGATGGGCAACTACCTGATCCAAAAATAGATTCTCGATTACTTGCCCTTGAAGACCATCACTTGAACTATCTTCAGCGGGTCCGTCGCCACGTCGTCGACTTTCCTGTCGAAATTCTTCACGAGCTTGTACGGCGCCAAAACCTTCTCGTATGTCTCGACGGGGCGCGGCCAAGACCTGAACTTGAACCCTCCCTGCCCGCGGACCCTCTCGTGGAAGAAAAACGTGGCGTTCGGCGCGGCCACCCTCTTCATCTCCTCTATCGACTTCTCGTACTCGCCGGGCGGGATGTGGTGGAGAACCGAGAAGCTAACAATGAGATCGAAATATCCGTCCGGGTACGGGAGCTTCTGGGCCGTGGCCCTCGTGAATTTGACCTTCGGGAAAGATTTCGAGGCGAGCGCCAAGAGCGCTGGCTCCGGCTCGACCGCGTGATGCTCCTTTGAATACCTCGCGACCCATGGCGTGATCCTCCCGAACCCGCAGCCGACCTCGAGCGACCTGTTGAACTTTGAGCCGCCAAGCGCCTTGTCAAGAAGCTTCGTCTCCCGATACAGGTTCGCCGTGAACTCGGCGATCTTCGGCGACGATATCCCGAGCGCGACGTTCTCGACATCCGACGGGAGCCGACCCTCCTTCTTGAGAGTCTGCCTCGTCCTTATCTTGAATTTTATCCCCTTGATTATCCTTTTCGGGCGCATTTCATCAAACCCAAATGTTTCCGCGGGTTTTTAAAACGGGTGGTCGGTGAAAACTAGCATATGACCTGGTACTGGTGGAGGCACATGTTGCACGGGTACGGCTGCTTCTTCTCCTTGAACTGCGACCTAATCAGGCGGTACTTCTCGTTGTTCCATATCTCTTTGAGCGGCGTCTGGTTTATGTTCCCCATCACCCAGGGCGCGAACTCAACCTGCTTCTTCCCCACCTTCCCCTCGTGGAGAATGTAGTGCATCCCGATCGGGTATGCTATCCACGGGCAGAGGGTGACAGAGCCGTCCCACCTGACGTTCATCGGCCCGAACCAAGGGAACCTGCAGACCGAGCGCCCGCTCACCTCGAGCTCCGGGAGCCTGACGAATATCCCCTTCTCCTTCGCGACGCGCCTCGTCTCCTCGAAAGCCTGCCTGACCTTCTCGCTCCCGCGCATTGACAGGATCGACTGCTCTGTCGTGAACTTGTCCCAGCTTATGACGTTCTGGAACCACACCTTCTCTATGCCGAGCCTGTGTGCGAGGTTGATCAGGTCTGGCGCGCCAGAGATGTTCATCTTCAGAAGAGTGCACGTCATCGAGACGCTTGGAACCTTCGAGCCCTTCTCCTTCTTTATCGCGAGAAGCCTCTCCAGGTTGCCGATGACCTTGTCGTACTTTGCGTGCCTCCTTATCTTCTCGAACATCTCCGGGTCTGCGCTGTCCACGGAGAAGACGATCTCGTCCACCTGAAGCTCGACTATCTTCCTCGCCATCTTCTCGTCAATGAATGTCCCGTTCGTGGAGAAGCTGACCTTCATCCCAAGCTCCTTCGCGGCCTCGACCATCTTCAGGAAGTTCGGGTTCGTTAGCGGCTCGCCGACTCCCCATAGGTAGACGTACTCGAGCTCCGGCCTCGACTGCTCGATCGCCTTCTTGAATATCTCCAGCGACATGTCGGCCATCTTGAATCCCTTGAAGCCGCGGTTGGGGCACATTATGCAGTTTAGATTGCATTTCGTCGTAATCTCGAGCTGGACGCCGCGCGGTTGAAACGGGAGGCTGGTCGGAACCGTGCGGTAAAACAGGGAGGGCGACCTGGACCAGACTAGCTCCGAAACCCTCGCCGCCAAGCTGTTGAACTTGGCACTTGATTTTTTCGATTGTTCCGACATCAATACCCAGTTAACTTGGCGGCATTTTAATAAAACGATTGCAATCTTGGCTGCTGCCCCTATTGTTCTAAGCCTTTGAGATGCCGTATTTTTTTATCCTGTCGCGCGTGTCGAAGGCCCTGCAGCCGACACACATGAAAGGCACCGGCCCGTCCTCGCGCGGAATCAGCTTCCTGTCGTTGCGGAAACGCTCAGAGTTCCAGATTTCCTTCATCGGCTTCTCAAAAATGTTCCCGTAGCAGTGCTCTCGCAGGAAAGGCCTCTTGTTGGACATAAGGACCGCGCAGCACTGCACCACGTATCCGCCCATCATGATGTACGGCTCCGCCCACGCCGTGCAGTATTTTATGTGGGGCAGCGCCGGCTCGTTTATGTGGGAAAAAGCGACTTTGACGCCAAGCACCTCCGCCTTCTTCACCGTCTCGTCTATCCTCGCCTGCGGGACCTCCGGGATGTAGAGATGTGCGATCTCCCCGAACTTCAATATCCCAACGAACTCCACCTTGCTCCCGTCGCCCAAGTCACCGAATGAGTGAATCAGCTCGACGAATTTCGGCATCTCGTCCACGTTGAGCTTGTTTACCACGAACCTGAAGCACAGTGACGGGAGCGGCGACCCCATCTCCTTCTTCATCTGGCAGAAGCGCCTGATGTTGCCGACGACCTTGTCGAAATCGCAGCCCTTCTTGATCTTCTCGTACGTCTCCTTGGTGGCGCCGTCCATCGATATCCAGATGCAGTTCACTCCCAGGTCGATGAGCTTCTTCCCTATCTCCTCGTTCACGTGCTCGAACTCGTCCACGAAGTTCACCGAGATCCTCCTCGACCTCAGGTGCTCGAGCATCCTGATGAAATCCTTGTTAAGGTAGGCCGTGCCCTCTCCTGTTATGTTTATCCACCTGAGTTTGGGGAACTGGTCCAGGATGTACCTGAACTTCTCGTAGCTCAGGTTCTCCGGATTCTCGTGCCAGTACGTGTGCTCGCAGATGAGACACTTTTTGTCGCAAATCGTCGTCGGCTCCAGCTCTATCTTGTACGGGTATCTCACGAGGCTAGGGTGGAGCCTGAAAAGCGGGTCGAGGACCGAGAATTCGCCGCCCTCGTCGGAAACGAAAAGCTTGATGAAAATGAAATCGGCTGCCGCACGAGGACCCTTCTTCCTGAGAATGTAGTAAATCGTCCTCCTGTAACCGACCATCGTTTTGAGGATGTTGTGTATCTCCCCAATCCTTATCCTCACAGATTCAAGCACCATCGGATGACCTCTTCATTTTCCGAATTTTATCCATTGCCTCCGATTTAAGACTACCCAAATCAAGATTTCAAATCGACTTTTGAAATCGATTGGGGTGGCAGCTCAAGCGTCTTTCTCAACCTTTTCGGAGGGTTCGAGATTTCAATAGACTTGGTTTTCTTTGTCGCGGTCGCGTTGTAGTAAAGAATCCTATCCTTGAAAAGAGTGGCGTAAACGCCATCCACTTCCCCGTCTATCTCGGCCAGCCCCCTCCAAGGATAATCCCCGCCCTTGTTGTAAACGACATCCCTTAGAAAATCAGGTGCCCCGCCGCCGATGCGGACAAAATATCCTTGCTTGACTTTGGACAAATGAACCTCTGGCCCGAACATTTCGCTTTCTTTGTTCCCCGTGTCACGAATTTGGTCTCCGATGAAAACGCCGCCGCGAGCGACCCACTTTTCAATTTCCTTCAATGTTTCCGGAATGACCAAATTGCCGTCCAGCTGAATCAGAAATCTATAGGTCTTCAGGGCGCCGTCGCCGATCATCTTCTCGTCCACATAGTCGAAATCCAGAACGTCGCGGAGCTTCATCGACTTCGAGTATATCGAGCTCAGGATTAGGGGGTCTATAGCGAAAGAGGTTTCGGGCAGCAAAACCGCGATTTCAATTTTTGGGTTTTCCCCGGTGATGAAATCCGCGCTTTTTGAAAATCTCGCAGCGCATTCGGTCGGCTCACCCACGTCAGGGTACTGAGTCCACTTCGCATCGATGTCCTCAGATATCAAGTCCTTGAAGTAAATCGCTGACGCGCCCGAAGTCGCGGCCTCGAAGACCCTCGCCGTTATCCCCTCCGGCAGGCTGTGCCACGCCTCTTCCGTCGCGTAACGAGTCCCGTAAAATCGGCATGCGGAAGAAATCCAGCGACTCAGGACGAAAGTCTTCACGTAATCGTCCTCCTGGTTCGTTATCCTCACGCCCGCACCGTTCTTCGCCGCGACCTCCGCCTGCTCAGAGAAGTCCGCCCCTAGAATCGCGTTCCCGTCGCCCCCGACAGCGAGATAAATCTCGTTTCTCGGGAAGTATTTCCGCGCGGTTTTCAGCCAGAAGCCCGCCCAGCGCGTCATGGCATTCTCGTACCACTTGACAAAATCCAGCCAATGCCGATGCGAATTTTTGTTTTTGAAGGACGGGTACTTCAGCCTGATCGCACCTATTGAAACCCTGTCCCAGAAATCGGCCTTCCTGGCCAAGGTCCTCACCCCGAATTTCGTCAAGTTCTTCATGGCCCCCGCGTACCAGTGCACGAACCTCGGCGCCGCCCGCGGGTACTTCACCTCGCTGAAATCCGAGAGATTCACACACCATGCTTCGTTCAAACTCTTGATTGACCTGTACTTTTTCTTGACGAAATCTTGGAAATCCTCGCGCGCATGATCGTCACCACACCACCAGCCGGGGTGAGTGTGGAAATCCTTCGGCTGGTTGAATCCACCCGTGGCAGGGTAGAGCGACTCGCCCCAGTTGCCGCTTATGCCGAGCAAAATACTTCCGAGAACTTTCTTTCGTGAGTAGTGCTCGCTGAAAATCCGCAAGAACCTGTCGACCTGCTCGGGCAAGCTGGGGTTCCAAATCGATTGTATCATCGTTTCCTTTCCATGCTCGAGGCATTTCGCGCAGACACTGCCCTCGCTTTTCTGGAACCATTCGGGCGTCGCATACTGCGGCCCTAGAATCAGGAAAGGCGTCCATTTCAACCCGTGCTTCTTCAGCCGATCGACAAGCTCATCGTAAGTCGAAAAATCAATCTCGCCTTTTCTTTTCTCGATCTCCGCCCAGTAGACGTAGGATTGCAAACTCGTCACCCCGACCTTCTTGCAGTTCTCAAACGCGCGACCCTCAAGCAGTTTCGGGCTGACCTCCCCTACAGATTGCCATTGGTGGATAACCTCGATTTTCTTCATCCAATCCCAGTTATCTACTGTCGGTTTTCGAATCTTTTAGAGTTGCCTAAACGCATATTTTAAAGACATGGCGACAACTGGAGTTAGGGAACAATAATGGCGAAAAAACCCGTGATAAAAATAGGCAAGTACACGATCTCGGAGGACTCCCCATGCTTCGTCATCGTTGAAATAGGCCACAACCACCAGGGCGAGATCGAGATCGCGAAGAAGATGATCGACGCCGTGGCCGGGGCGGGGGCGCAGGCCGTGAAATTCCAAAAGCGCTCCAACAAGGCCCTCTACACCAAGGAGATGTACAACATGCGATACGACCACGAAAACAGCTTTGGAAAGACTTACGGTGAGCACAGGGAGTATCTGGAGTTCAGTGAAAAGCAGTACAGGATTTTGAAAAAATACGCCGAAAAGAAGGGTCTGATTTTTTTCGCCACGGCCTTCGACATGCAAAGCGTCGATTTCCTGGAGAGGATCGGCGTCCCGGCATACAAGCTGGCTTCCGCACTCGTCACCGACACGCCGCTGATCGAGTACATCGCCAAGAAGGGAAAACCGATATTCATGTCTACCGGCACTTCAACTCTTGAGGAGATAGACCGCGCCTACGACATTATAAAAAAATACAAGGTTCCTCTATGCATACTCCAATGCACGGCGGTTTACCCGATGTTCGACTATACCGAAGCCGACCTGTGCGTCATCAAGAACTACAAGCGGAGATATCCCGACGCGATAATCGGTTACTCCGGTCACGAGAGCGGGATAGTGCTGCCCGTCGTCGCTTACATCCTCGGCGCGCGCGTCGTTGAGAAGCACTTCACCCTGAACCGCGCGATGAAGGGCTCCGATCACCACTATTCTCTCGAACCGCAGGGCCTGACAAAACTGATGAGGGACCTTGACAGGGTTTACAAGTCGCTGGGGTCGGAACTGAAGAGGGTTTACCTCTCCGAGTTCGAGGCAAAGAAAAAGATGGGCAAGAGCATCGTTGCGAAAAAGAATATCAAAAAGGGCACCGTGATAACCCCAGAACTTTTGGCTTTCAAGTCGCCGGGCACCGGCCTTCCCCCGTACCTGGCTGAGCGACTTTTGGGCAAGGTCGCCTTGAGCGACATCGCCGAAGACACTATTCTTGAGCTTAAGCACCTCAGCAAAACCGCTGCGAAGGGATTCAAGATTAAAAAACCCATCGACTGGGGCAGCTACAAATGAAAAATCTCGGCGATGTGAAAATTGTTGCTTTAGATTTTGACGGCGTCATGACAGACAACCGCGTTTATGTCGACCAGGACGGGAGGGAGACTGTCGCGTGCTGGAGGTCAGACGGGATCGGGTTGGGCAGGCTCAAAGAGGTTGGTGTCGAAACGGTGGTGATCTCATCCGAGGTAAACCAGGTTGTTGAAAAAAGGTGCTCAAAGTTGAAGATCAACTGCGTTCGCGGCGAGAGCGACAAGCTCTCTACGTTGAAAAAAATATTGAAAGAAAAGAAACTGTCTCTGGAAGAAACCTGCTTCGTCGGGAACGACCTGCCCGACTTGGAGTGCCTAGAAAATGTCGGCTACCCGATCGCGGTGAAAAACAGCGCTAAAGAGGTGTTAAAAGTCGCCAAGTATATCACTAAGCGAGAAGGAGGAATGGGTGCCGTAAGGGAAGTGTGCGACATGATCTACGACGCCAAGAAGGTGAAAAAATGAAGGGAAAAATGGAAGGGATGTTCCGCCTCGACGGTAAAGTAGCGATAGTAACCGGCGGTATGGGATTGCTTGGAAGGGAATTCGTCAAAACCCTCAAGGACGCCGGCGCGAATGTCGCCATCTTTGACAAGCAAGTCAAAAATTATCCCAAGGATTTCGAGGAGGTTTTGCGCGAAAAGAACGTGGCGGCCTTCGAGACCGACGTTACGAATAAAAAATCGATATCTGAATCCTTGAAATCCGTGGAGAAAAAATTCGGCGCGGCCGAGGTATTGGTGAACGCCGCGGCTATCGACGTGCCCCCTAACTACGACGCGGAGGCCCTGTTGTTCGAGAACTATCCCGAAGAGCTCTGGGATAAAATAATGGAAGTAAACGTTAAGGGGATCTTTCTTTGCTCACAGGTGATCGGGACCGCCATGGCGAAGGGGAAGGGCGGCAGCATCATCAACGTTTCTTCGATATACGGGGAAATCTCCCCCGACCAGAGAATATACGTCAAGAAAGACAGGAAAGAGAAATTCGTGAAACCGATAGCATACAGCGTCAGCAAGGGCGCGATCCCGAGCCTGACCCGTTACCTCGCCACATACTGGGCCGCCAAGAGTATCCGCGTGAACGCGATAACGTTCGGCGGGGTTTTCAGCAATCAGGATAAAGAGTTCGTCAAGAATTATTCCTCAAAGGTCCCCCTCGGGAGGATGGCGAGGTCCGACGAGTATAACGGCGCGATACTTTTCCTCGCCTCCGACGCGTCCTCGTACATGACCGGGGCGAACCTTGTGATAGACGGCGGTTACACGGCCTGGTAACTCGGGGGGAACAAAACGCCTAGCTCCGCAAAAGAATCCACCAAGGTTTTTTTCAGGCCTTCGGACTTTGAAGAGATAAAAAAATGCAGGTCCTTGACGCAGCCTGAACGGTTGAAGATAATCGCGGACATGATCAGGTGGAACGCCCTGACATCGATAATGAACGCCCGATCGGGGCACATCGGCGCGTCCTTCAGCATCGCCGACATCCTGGCAGTCCTCTACCACAGCGAGATGAAAGTCGATCCGAAAAATCCTAGGGGTTTCGGGCGGGACGTCCTCATACTTTCAAAGGGGCACGCGGCCTCGTCGCTGTACGCGACATTGGCGTCGCGCGGCTTCTTCCCGACCGAAAAACTTCTCAAGTTCAGGAGATTGAAGGGCCTCGAAGGCCACGCTGAGATCTCGGCGCCGGGCGTCGATTCAAACACGGGCTCGCTAGCGATGGGGATTTCGAAGGGTAAGGGTTACGCGTGGAGTTACAAGGCCAGCTGGAGCAAGGCCACGGTCTTCGTGATTATGGGCGACGGGGAGCTCCAAGAGGGCCAAAACTGGGAGGCGATAATGTCCGCCAGCTTCATGAAGTTGGACAACCTCTGCCTGATAATCGACAGGAACCGCGTCCAGACGGACAAGGAGGTCAAGGAAATCCTTGACGTTTCACCGATCGAGGCAAAATTGAAGGCCTTCGGCTGGCACGTTACGACTATCAACGGCAACGACACAAAGGAAATCCTGGAATCGTTAAAGAAATTGAAAAGGGTTTATGGAAAACCCAAGGCCATCGTGGCGAACACCCTGAAGGGCGCCGGAGTCTCCTTCATGGAACACCCACACGCTCTGAAGGCGGGCAAGGGATACTACAAGTGGCACGACAAGCTGCCGAACGAGAAGGAATACAGGCGCGTCTGGGCCGAGATTTGCGCCAGGATAAACAAAAAAACAAAGAAATGCGCGCTGAAGAAATTCTCGCTGCCGGCTTTTCCCGAAGAGATCGCCAAGAAGAAAATCGTCCGTGTGGGGGAATCGCTGCTGAAACATTATTCTGAAATACTCGTTGAAATCGGCGCAAAAAACAAGAACGTTGTCGTCCTGGACGCCGACCTTGCGGAAAGCTGCGGCCTGAGGGAGTTCGAGAACAAGTTCCCGAGAAAGTTCATAGAAGTCGGGATTGCCGAGCAGGACATGGTCTCGATGGCCGGGGGGCTAGCGCTTTCCGGTAGGATACCGATCGTGAACACATACGCATCTTTCCTGACCTCGAGGGCGAACGAGCAGATATTCAACAACGCCTCCGAAGGTTCGAAGATAATCTACGTCGGGCACATCGCGGGGATCATCCCGGCCAAGCCGGGCAAGTCGCACCAGGGTCTGAGAGACATAACGGTGATGAAATCCATGCCGAACGTTCTGGTTTGCCAGCCGTGCAACTCTCTGGAACTGCGAAAGCTCATGAACTTTTTGGTGACGAAATCCGATATCGCGGGCTATCTGCGCTTGGAACACGCGATTCCAAAAATAGCCGTGCATTTGCCGGTGAACTATGAAGTCAAGGTTGGCCAAGGGGCGACTTTGGCGGATGGGGCAGACGCGATAATAATAGGGCATGGCCCTCTCCTGCTATCGGAGGCCTTGATCGCGAGAGAGATCTTGAAAGAGAAAAATATAAGCGTCAAGGTTGTTAACCTCCCGTGGCTCAACTGCGTCGATGAGAAATGGCTCAGGAACACGATTGGAAAAATCAAGAATGTTTTTTGCCTGGAGAACCACTCGGTAGCCGGCGGTATGACAGAAATAGTTGCGCGCGCGCTGCTTACTGGCGGGCCCTGCGACTTGAAACTTCAAACAATCGGGATCGAAGGTTTCGGCAGGTCCGGCGAGGACGAGGAAATATTGAAACACTACGCGATTGATGCTTCGAGCATCGCCAAAAAAATCAAGGGGTCGATCAAAAGATGAAAATTCTTTGCTTGATTCTCGCGCGCGGCGGGTCCAAGAGACTGCCCGGGAAAAATATCAAGGCGCTCGGCGGACAGCCACTGATTTGCCACACTGTCAAAGCCGCAAAAGGTTCGAAACACATAAACAGGATAATCGTTTCGACCGACGACGAAGAGATAGCAAGGATCTCAAAATCTTGCGGCGCTGAAGTGCCTTTCTACCGCCCATCACCAATCTCCAAGGACGACTCGACGGAACTAGAGGCTTTTGAGCATGCGCTGAGCTGGTTGAAGGAAAAAGAAGAGTACGTTCCGGACCTGATAGTTAAGCTATTCCCAACGACCCCTTTCAAAACGACGAAATCGATAGACAAGGCGATAAAACTAATGCTCGCAAACCCGCGCGCGGACTCCGTCCGTTCGGTCAGGCCATGCAAGGAGCACCCATACAAGATGTGGACCATCGAGAAGAAACGCCTGAAATCCTTCGTGCCGATTGAGAACAAGCCCAAAGAGGCGCACACTCTCGCATACCAATCGTTGCCCACGGTCTACATCCAGAACGCATGCATAGATGTGACAAAACCTTCCAACGTCTGGAAGAAGAAATCAATCACCGGCACAGAAATAGTCCCGTTCGTCATGGATGAGATAGAATCGATAGACATCAACACCCCCTTGGATCTCAAATTCGCTGAACTGGTCCTCAAAGAGGGAATCGCTTGGAAAAAGAAATCGAAGTGAACAAGAACATAATCCGGGAAGATCTGGAAGCATACGCGAAGTACCTTAAAGTTGAAAAGAATTGCATCCTGTGCGACAAGAAAAACCATGAAACCTGGGCGAAGTACGGCTCTTACACTGCTGTGAAGTGCAAGAACGACGACATGATCTGGATAAACCCACAGCTTTCGGAAGAGGGCCTGAACAAGTACTACGAGGACTACATCGGGATGCGCTTCAAGGATGAGATAAAGACGAAGCAAAGGAAAGTCCAATACCAGCTAGACAAGGAATACATCGAGAACTGGATCTCTTCCGGGCGTGTCCTGGACGTCGGCTGTAGTGGTGGTTTCTTCCTGGACGCCCTGAGCGATTCTTTCGAAAAGCACGGGATAGAGATAGACTCAAAGGCGGTTGAATACGCGAATAAGACATACTCATTCGGGAAGAAGGTCAACTCCGTGCGGATTGAGGACGTGAAATATCCTGAAGGTTATTTTGACCTCGTTGTGATGAGGGGCGCAATCGAGCACCTGCCGGATCCCAAAACTGCTGTGAAAAAAGTTTCAAAAATTCTGAAAAAAGGCGGATACTTCTACATCGCCGCAACGCCGAACGCCGCGAGCTTCTGCGCCGACCTCTACCGCGAGAAATGGAACATGTTTCACCCTGTGAGGCACATCTTCTACTTCGGCGCAGATACGATTTCAAAGCTCTGCGCTCCATTCGGCCTGAAACTCGTCGGTAGGCACTACCCATACGAGGAGACGCCGTACGCGAACATAGAATCAGATCAAAAAGAGGTCCTTCGCGCCTGGGAACTGAAGATGGAAGGAAAGTTCGAAAAAATCGGGCGCAGCCCCTCCTTCTGGGGCAACATGATGAACCTCGTGCTCAGGAAAACCTGATCATCTCTTCAGGCCCAAAAAATTCAGTATGTAGTTCCCTATCCTCTCGCCGCATTTGCCGTCCTGCGGGCCGCAGTGCTCGTCGACTATCTTCTTCCTGCCATCGCTGTCAAGCTTCGGGTCGTCCAGATACGCATTTATGTGTGCGATCAGCTCGTCCGCGTTCTGCGCAATCTTCACCCCACCTGACTTTGGTATGAACTCGTAATGAGTGTACATGAAAATCCTCGCGTTCGACTCGAGGAAATCCCTCTTCGCATACCCGTCGAACGAGATGTTGACTATCGGGATGTCCAGAGCCGCGGCATCCAAAGTGACAGACGACGCAACGTTAATCGCCACGTCGCTGCACGCCAGAAGATTCGCATAGTGAATCATCTCCTCATCGTCCGGCACCCATATCTCTGGGCGCGCGGCCGAGACCATCGCCATCTTTCCGGACCAGAACCTCTCGCTGACGGTTTTCTTCGGTATCTCGAAGGTTATGATATTCCCGAATTCTTTCAGCTTGTCGTATCTCGCCAGGATGTCTTCGGGGTGGATTCTGACGTGGACATGCGAAGGATATTTTATCTTCCCTTCCTTGACCGCTTTGCAGATGATTTCGATTATATCCTGCTCGTCCTCGGACCCCCTGGCCGTCGCGTACGAGATGAGTTTTCTGTCCTCTGTGGCCCCGATCTTTTTGAAGAATTCTTTCTTGGGCAAAAACTTGTCCTTTGACTTCACGAAATAGTCCTGATGGGGGATGCCTGCTACCAGGATGTCCTCTGGGCGATATCCATAGTAGTCGACGAGCTGCTTCTTGTTGAACTCGTTCCAAACTATCACTCTGTCGGACTTGTGGAGAATCCCCTTCGCAAAGTGATCCCAGTTTGCTATCATCGAGATTACGTGGACTTTTTTGCGCCTAGCGGTTTTTGCGATGCTCCACTCGTAGGGGTGCAGGAAATCCGTCGTGAAAACCAGGTCAGGTTTGTAATTTTCAAATGGTTTGTTGTAGAATTTCATCTTCCCTCTAGAGATAATTGCGTCTAGATTGTCAAGCGCCTTTATCAGATTCTTGTCCTTCCCGATTATTTTTTTTACAATTTTTCGCGACAGGTATTTGTAGTGGCTCCTCTTCTTCAAAATTTTATCTTTTATCTCGACGGTCCCCGGGCGGTTTGCGTTGAAAATCACTATTTCAGCGGCTTTCTTCAGTATCCTTTCAACGATGTTCGGTTTGTATATCGCCAGATTCTCGTGGATTATGTTCTCGCCCTGGGCTTCGGGAAAATCGGAGATTATGCTCTTTCCGTCGACGAACGGCGCAAAAATCACGATTTTCAAATCTTTCTCGGATTTCAATATCCTGAACGAGTCCGACCTGAATATGTTCCGGATTCCATACCCGCCCGTTATAGTCATGAACACCGTTTTCAAATTTTTCACCATTGAATCTGAAATCCGTCTGCTTTAATACTAATCCTTTGCAAACATGCTCAACAGCTTAAACAACCATCTCGGCAACGGGAGCATCTGCGGGAAAAGTGAGAGGTCCTTTTTCGTCAGCGCACCCGAGGACAAAATCCAGATGACATAAATCAGCAGACTGAAAACTCCGACGATAATCGCTTCGAACAAAGTTGACAGGACAAGCAAGTTCTTCAGGCCGAAAATGAATATCAACATAAGTGCGCCGCCGATGATCGTTTTGACGAGAGGATAAATTGGAACTGAAAAACTAACGAACTTCTTAGCATAGTAGAAAAGTGCTATTGCGCCACTCGACAGTGCGATTAACGACGCGATAGCCGCACCCTCGACACCGTAGATCGGGATCAACAACAAGTTGAAAACGACGATCAAAGTCGCCATCACTATGGTCGCCCTCGCCTCGTATCCTGGCTTGCCTATTCCAATCAAAGACAAGCCCAAGATGCGGTATATTATCCACGGTATCGTCGATACTGCGAATATCTGCAATGCCGTTGCGGCAGGCAAGTACTCCTGACCGAACAACAGGTGAATGACCAGATTAGGGAAAGCCACCAATATAAGCACTATCGGCATCACGAAAATGAAAGAGAATTTTGTCAAAAAGTGCAGCATTTCACCCAACAGTTTACTCTGGTGCTTAGCCCACATCTCTGCAACCATGGGGAAGAAAACAAACATGACTGACCCGACAACAGATGTCAGAAACGCTGACATTGGAAGTGCGACTTGGTAGTATCCCACTTCTGCAAGACTACGAAAAGCGGCAATTGTCAAAGTGCCCATATATCCTATCACGAGACCGATCAAACCGGACAGGAAGACAGGCAGGGCGAATTTCGACATTTTCTTCGCCATGGGCCCCCTGATGTGCGAACTTGCGTTGAAAACCTGTGGGTATTTTCGCCTCAAAATCGCGAAACTGAGCATAACCGTTGCAATCGCCGTAATCATGTAAGAATAAGCTGCTCCGATCACTCCCATCCCCAGGCTGCCGACAAAGAAAAGCGCAAGGACCATGACCAGCATGTTGTCAAAGAACCTCACAACGGAATACATCGTCATATCCTGGAAACCCTGGAATATCTTGGTGAAAGTGAAAAAGCTCATCAAGACGAACCAGATCGCCAGTATCCGAATAAGCGGCACAACAATTGTCATGGGGATGCCCTTCGCCAAGTATGCGGCTGCGAGATAATCCGAGAAAACGAAGAAGAATCCTGCGATCACGAGGCTTGCAACCAACTGGATGAGGATAACGAAATATGTTGCAGATTTTATGTGGTGATACTCCTTTTTCACGATGAATTCTGGGATGTGGCGCACCAGCGCCGTATCCAATCCAAGACCTCTGAAAAGCTCAAAAATCGAAACCATGGCGAACGCCAGCTCGAAAAGCCCGTAAAATGTGCCTGGCGTGACGGCATTGAACGCGTCTTGAAGGATAAACGTTCGCGCCAAGAACGCGCGGAGAAGTAGTCCGAGAATCCCTGTGATGAAAAGCGTCACAAAAATTATGGTGCTTCCCCTAACGAGCCTTCTTGCATATACCACTGATTCTGACATTTTACCTCCACCAAAGCAATTGATTGCGCCTTGTCTTAAAACTAGGGGCACCATATCTGATAAATGGCCATATGCCTGAACTTTATCGAGGATGAACAACGTGAAAAAAAGCTCTGGAACGGTTTTCTTCGGGCCGTTCGTCGGCGAGTTCGGATGGGAGCTGCTCTACTGGCACGGCTGGGTGAAAAGGCTCTGCCGGGGCAAGTATCGGAACTACCACAAGATCGCGTGCAGTTTCCCGGGACGGTACCCGTTCTATCCCGATGTCGACGAGTTCTGGTCTTTGCCCGATAAAATCCTGAAACACAAGATTTCGTCGCGGGGGTACATGACAGACAACTGGATTGATGGATTCCCCAAACCTTCGAAACCGACCAAAGAACTGGTTGATGTCTCGCCACTTGTGAAGGACATTATTGCCGAATTCAAAAAGAAGTTTCCAAAAGGAACTGAAATGATCCTCCCGTGGGAACTCAGGTTCGACGAAGAGGACAAGATGAAATACGGCGTCGAGATTCCTGATAAACCAAAGTCGGACGCTGAATTCGTGACCCACTTCATCCCATTCCAAAACCAGATCCTCGAACCTCTCAAGCCCACCGATGCCGGAAAAAACGTCTTCGAGAAGATGGCCGGGGCAAAAGAAAAACTGATATGCGTCTTTCCGAGGCACCGCCCCTTCAGGCGGCCGGACAAGGACTGGACCAGAGAAAAGTACGAGATCTTGATTGAAAGGCTCCAGAAGGAATTTCCGCAGTTCAAGATCGCGATATTGGGTGAGCCGGGCGGGGCGTTTTTCGCCGAGGGCGTGCCACACGGATGCTTGGACATTATCAACGTCGACCCGAAGAAAAGAATGGATATTCAACTGGCAGCTTTGGAAAGATCCGTTCTGGCGATCGGCGGCCAGTCGGGGGGGACGGCTTTCGCATTGGCTGCGGGTTGCCCGACATTCACCTGGGGCGGCGCGATAGGGGAGAAAGGATTCAAGGAACAAAATTATCTCGGTACAAAACTCGTGTTCTACACCGCTACCGACCCGCCGGTTGATCTTATCGTTAACTATGCAAAATGGATGCTTGGCCTCGGCAGCAAGCCTCGTGGCCACGAGTTGAAAAGGACGGTGCTTGTCAACTTGCTGAACCGCATGCCAAGGTTCGTTAGAAAATCAAAAATAGCGATGAAGATAAAAAAATTCCTCAGGTTAAAATTCTAGCTCAAATGCCCTGGAACCTGTCCCTGTCCAATTCGCGCAGAGCCTGGCTTGCCATCAGCATGCTCTTTTTAGTGAAGATGCTGTAGGGTTGTCCGCGTTTCAACTCGTAATGCTCCCTGATCTCCTTGATGATCTTCTTCATGAACTTCAGCCTTATCAGCGCCTGGGTCGCCGAAGGAACGTGCGAAATCCCGCGCTCCTCAATGAACTTTTTGATCTCCGCGTTTATCCCGCCGTAAAACCTGAGCTGGGCTTCCCTGACGTAGGGGTCGTTCGCCAGGATGTTGAAGTGCCGCTTTATCGTCTTCTTTGTCCCCGGTATCTCGATGACCTCGGTCGAAAAGTCGAAATATTTCTCGTGCATCGTCGAGCCCTTCAGGGGGATTATCGCCATCGCTATCGATGCGGTCGCCGTCCCGTCCTCGACGAGTCCCATAGTTTTGTCGACGGTTATCTCGACGTCGTCCAGATTGCTTTCAGGTGTTATCAGTATTGCGCTGATGAAGGGGCTGATCCCGTGTTTCTTTACGAGCCGAATCCTCTCCTCCGTCTCGCGCGCATCGTATTTCTTGTTTATCTCGTCGAGCACTTTCTGCGAAAAGGACTCAACCCCGATGTTAAGCAGCCTGAAGTTCGCACGCTTCATCCAGGAGAGAATCTCGTCGTTTAGGTCGCTGACCCTCGCGAAGCAGATGTAACCAAGACCGAATTTCCTCTTCTCGGCCTCCTGGCAGAACTTTATCAATTTCTCCTTGTTGACTGTGAAATTGTCGTCCGTGAAATAAATCGTCCGGACCCTCGGATGGGCTTTTTTGATTCGCTCAATCAAGTCGAGCAGGTTCTTCGCCTCGATCTCCACGAGAGGCACGCCGAACTTCCCCGCCGCCGAAGCTAGCTGGTGTGTCGAGGAGCAGAACGTGCAGCCGAACGGGCAGTAGTTGTGCGTGAATATCCTAATAGTGTGAATCTCCTGCATCCGGTTGTCGTCGAGCTGGCCCTCGTACTTCTTCACGTAAAAGTCCCAATATTTCTCATATGGGATTTTCTCCCAGTCTATGCCTTTCGTCGCCTCGAAGAATTCCTCGCGATTGAACGTTGTGGCGTCCTTCCTTACAGCGATACCGGGGATGTCCTCGAGATGCTCCTCGTTCGCAAGCATAAGCAGCGGGACCTCCCCCTCGCCAAGTATCGCTATCTTGCAAGGGCTTTTGTCGAGAATCGTCTGGTAGTTGAACTGGGCCTCTATCCCGCCCGCCACGAGCAAGGCGTCGGGGCATGTCTTCTGCGCCAGGTACATGTTCTTGATGTCGCTGACCAGGCTGTCGTCCAGGACTGAGAACCCTATGATGTCCCAATCATTCTCATTCAGCTTCTCTTCCAGGCTCGGCCCCTCACCTGAAATCATGTGATAGTTGCTGTCGATCCACTCGGCTTGGTGGCCCTTTGCGTTCAAATATCCCACAAGCCTCAAAATCCCGAGCGGCGGAGTCAGCCACTTGACCTCGGACATCGACTTCTCGCTCATGGGGGAGATGAGCAATATCTTTTTTGGCTTTACTTTCTTTTCCATGAAATCCCGTATTCAATCGATTTTCACGTTTTTAATTCCTTCATTCCTTTTGAGGACGTGCGCGATTGTTCTCTTTTCGTCGCCTTTCATGTCGTTTATCATGTGCCGCGGCCCAACGGGCAGGTCACTGATTATCTGGTCGAAGACTATCCCCAGCGATTCGAGCTTGTTCAGGACGCCGAAGATCTTGTGATATTGCCTTGACGTTGTGAGGATCAGATAATATCCCTTCTCCCTGAAATCTTTCAACTTCTCGGGTGTCCCATCGAGCACCTCTATGTCCTCGCCTGTCTCGGAGGGTACAGGCACGTGCTTGATCAAAGTCCCGTCCAGGTCGCTGAATATGGCCCCCTTGTACGTCTTTTTGACGGATTTCGGGACGTGCTCCATCGGGACGGGGATTTGGTTGACCTCTTTTATCTCGGGGTATTCGCTCAGCACTCCATCCGAATCGCAAACGAGAAGCTTTTGTGAATATTTGTCAATCAGAAATTTCAAGAAAAGGTTCTCGCTGTACGAAGTCAGCAGATACCTTGAAACCACCTCGAAAACGTTCCTCCTGTCGGCATCTTTCTTTATTATCCGATCAAGGCAGGTGCTATCGGGGGTGTTCAACAAGACGATGAAGTCCAGCTTTTCAAGGATTTCCGCCCCGCCCAGAATGCAGTTCTCATAGAAAATCACTCCATTTTTCTGGGCCTTGAGCTCCACTTTCATGTCCTTCTTTCCGGTGTTGCGGTCATAGGCGTCGCTTATCACAACACCTTTGCCGGAAGCCATCTTTTCGATGTCATTGTAAATTTTTTCGAAATCCCACCAGTTGAACTGGTTGGCCGCTTCTAGGTATGCGTGCGCGCCCACGAACCATTTCTCCTGAAGCCATCTCTTGCGCTGCTCGGAATCCAACTTGAACCTCCAGTCTCCCGAATAATGAATCGTTGGAATCGACTGTTCACCGAGCTCCTTTGCTATCTTGTTGGCGATCGTTGTCTTGCCGGAACCGGCCCTCCCACAAATCCCCACGAGCATCGGCGCCTTCGCCGACTCCAGCCTGTTAACAATGCCTTCAGTGACCTGCATTCTTATCACCGAGGTAATCACGAACTTTTTTCAGCATGTCTGGAGTCCCGAACTCGAACATTTGGGATAGCGGCAGGGCAAGGGTCTTGACTTTTGAAATATAATTTTTCATTATATCGAAAGTGTAGTCGGGCTTTCCATCGGTTTCGTACGCTTTTGTGTATGCGATGGCCTTCAGAAGCGTTGTGTTGTGGCATATCGAAAGTCCCATGAAACCGCCGTAAGTCTCTCTTTTGAGATCCTTGTTCGGGAGAAGACCCGTCACGACGCCTTCGTCAACAACTGCCAGCCCTTTCGGGTGGTGGTCAACAATGTAGGGCGGGTTTGGTTTTTGGCTCACCCCAAGGGCGTCGTGGTCCACGGAGACGTATTCTTCAATCAGGTAATCGCAAAAAGTTATTATCGTGGGGGAACGCGACGACGCGTAATCCAGCGCCAGGACCAGCGATTTTCCGGGCCCTGCGAGCTCGGAAACTTTCTCCCTGCTGAAAAGCGGGTTCAATTTGGAATATTTCCCCCTTGCGTAATTCTCGAGGATGTCGGCGCCGTGCCCTGCCGCGATTATTATCCTGTCCGAAATGTACTGAAATTTCTGTATCGTGTAGTCTATCGCGCGCATGTTCCCCAGCGGGATCAAGGCCTTGGGGATGTGGTCGGTCTCGGGCCTGAGCCTTGTGCCTGCTCCTGCAGCCAGTATCACAACGTTGAATTTCTCTCCCCGCACGCTGAAAGAAGGCGCTTTTTTAAACGTCATTCCATCATCGAAATTCGATGCCTGAGATATTTAAAGATGAACTTGATGGGGTCGCGCGTCGAGTAATGCTTAAACCATACAAAAGAAAGCTAGATGAAGAAGCCGAAAGAAGGTGATAGAATAAAATATGAGCAGATTTTGGAGCAACTGCGAGATCTATCGGAAAAGAAGATAGATTCGGAGAAATTCGGAGAAAAATTCCAAATAGACGGCATGCCTGCCTGGTGGTTCCTATGGTCTTTCGTGAACTCTTCATTCCTGCCGCGACCGTTCAAATCTTTGCTTGAAATCGAAGAAGAAATAAACAACAAAAAAAACCCCACCTCACTTGAGAAAATAAACTTCGAATTCCGCGAGTTTTTCATGCGAAGGGCGTTGGCGGCCAACGAGATAATAAAATTTTACATCTCAAAGCGCGGCGGTCGAAAAATCGAAACTGGAGAAAAAGACGTTCTTTTTTTGGCCGTTACCGACAAGATCAATTTAAAAGACGGAAAAATCGAATATGTTGAATTTGAAAAAATAATTTCTGAACTGAAAAATGAAAACGTGAAATGTCTGGTTCTAACCGGCGACCCCTTCTCAAAAAACTCTCTTTTCAAACTGAACAAGTACGAGTCCTTGATATACGATTACATCACGCCTGATATCCTGAAAATGAGCAAAAAAATCACCAAGGAATTGCGTGAAAAATGGAAAGACCTTGATGAAAAATCAAAGATAGATTTGTTCACCTTCAATGGAAATAGTTACTGGAAGTATTTTGAGAACGATATCAATTATTTGTTTTCTAAGGAAGTTTTGTACACACTGACAAAATATTACCTGACGATGAAAGATATAATCGAAAATCGCAAGATAAAAGTCGTGTATCTCACGAGCTTCACCAATTTCTACGACCTTTCTTTGCTCGGCGCTGCACACGAACTCGACAAGAAGGTCGTCTATTCGTCGCACGGTTACACTAGAGGCACTCCTGGAAAATGGAAGTTTATGAAAAATGTTATTTTTGCCGCGGGCGGCGATGAAAACGTCAAAGACCTTGTGATACGTGATGTCAAAAGAAACCAAATCGTGATAACTGGTTACCCGTTCCTGGATGAGATCGCCAAACATCGTGGCAAGCCACCCCAAAAAACAAAGAAAACTGTCGCGCTTCTGACCACGATCGCTGTCGAAAGCAAATTCATCGAAAGGGACGAATACTTCAAGATGATTCGCGAAGTACTTGAGCAACTCAAAAAGGTTGAGGAAATCGACAAGGTGGTCATCAAGCTCCATCCAAAGGAAAAATACAGATCAGAATACGAATCTGCGGCGAAATCAGTTGGGTTGGAAAACGTGGAAATCGTGCAAAAGGGGCCGCTCCATCGGATACTGAGAGAATCGGACCTATTGATCGGTTTCGGCACGACGGCGGTTCTCGAGGGACTTATGATGGGCAAGGACGCAATCCATCTGGAAATGCTGGAGACGAGGCCGGTATTCGAATTCACCGAAGCCACCCTTCGGGTGAAAAAATTGGATGAACTGGCTGGCACTGTCAAAAAAATAATTGCCGACAAAAAATCCCGAACCCAACTGAATGAAAAGAGAGAGAGGTATCTCAAAAAGGCGTTTTACAGGATTGATGGGCGCGCATATGAGAGAGTCGCAAAGTTGATAAAATCGTTTGTCAAGTGACGATGGTGGAAATGTGAAATCAAGGAAAGTTGTAGTAACCGGCGGGTGCGGGTTCATCGGATCCAACATGGCGGCCGAACTAGCTAAAGAAAACCACGTGACAGTGATTGACAACTTGAGCAACGGCAGGGCCGAAAATCTGGCCGATCTGCCAATGCAGAATGTTCAATTGGTGAAGGGCGACATCACGAATTACAATCTTCTGGAAAAAGTCTTGAAAAACAAGGATTACGTCTTCCACCAGGCGGCCATGGCGAGCATCGCCGAAAGCTGGGAAAAGCCGAGGGAGGCAAACGAGGCAAACATCACAGGGACCCAGAACATCCTTCGTGCCGCGGTCAAGAACAAGGTCAAGAAGGTCATCTTCGCGTCCTCCTCCTCTGTTTACGGGGTGCCGAAAAAGGTCCCGATACCAGAGGCGGCTGAGACGAAACCCCTCTCGCCTTACGGCGCGGCCAAGCTCATCGGTGAACACTACTGCAGGATATACATGGAGGCTTACGGAATGCCGACTGTTTCCCTGCGCTACTTCAACGTCTACGGGCCGAAACAAAACCTGGACTCACCATACGCTGCCGTGATCCCGAAATTCATCCGATGGGGTTCTGAGGGCGAACCTTTCGAAATATACGGCGATGGGAAGCAGACCAGAGATTTCATTTACGTGAAGGATCTTGTCCAGGTCGCCATCCTCGCGGCAGAGTGCAAAAAGTGCGACGGTGAGGTGCTGAACGTCGGGAGCGGTGAAAAGACCTCGATCAAGCAATTGGGCGAAAAAATCTCAGAGCTTTTGGGCAGGGAATTCAAGGCCAGATATCTTCCGCCTCGCCTCGGGGACATCAAAAGTTCTCTCGCGGATGTGAGCAAGATGAAAAGTATTCTTGGCTTCAAACCCGCATTCTCGCTGGAGCATGGCCTATCCGAAACGATAAAGTTTTTAGGCGGCAGCGAATAGGGGCGTTGATATGACTAGTATAAAAAACAAGCTGCTGAACGGCGAGAAGAAAATCGGGATATGGGGCTTGGGTTACATCGGGTATTCCTCGATGGCCTACTTCGCGAAGAGCGGCGTGAAGTGCCTCGGCACCGACGTCTCAAAGGTAAAAATCGACGCCGTGAACAATGGGGAAATCGCGATCCCGAACCTCGATTACTGGATAGGGTTCAACGTCAAGCCTCTCGCGGAAGCGGGCCTGATGAAGGCGACGCTGAACTGGAGGGAACTGATAAACAACGAAGTGGCGGTGCATCTGATCTGCATACCGACCGAAAAGGGCGCAAAACCGTACGACGAGATACTGATCGACGTCATTGAAAAATTGTGCGAGTTCAAAAAAGTCAAAACCGATCACCCGCCCCTGGTAATCATAGAGAGCACGATAACGCCCAACCGGGTCGATGAACTCATCATCCCGATCCTGGAGAAGCACAAGCTGAAGGCCGGGAAGGACATTTTGATCGGGGTGGCGCCCAGGAGGGACTGGTTCGTTTCGCCCGAGAAGACGCTGAAGACCCTTCCGCGGGTCGTCGGCGGGACAACCAAAGAAACGACAGACATGATGGCGGAGGTTCTGGGGGTGGTCTGCGACACCGTCTTGAAAGCGCCGGACCACAAGCACGCGGCGCTCGTCAAGAGCATCGAGAACGCGTACCGCCATCTGGACATCACGCTGGCAAACCAGCTTTCAATGGCCTATCCTGGGCTGGACATGAGGACCGTGCTGAGGCTTGTGGGGACTAAATGGAACATCGGAACATACACCCCATCTTTCGGGACTGGCGGCTACTGCATCCCGCTCGCGCCGCAGTACGTGCTTGAGGGTGCGCCAAAGGCCGAGGAGTTGACCCTCCTGAAGGAAGCGCTCAGATATGATTTCAACATGCCTGCGAGGGTCGTGGAGCACCTCGCGCGCATCGGGGCGAAGAAAGTAGGGGTTCTAGGCCTTGCTTACAAGGGCGACTTGAAGGTGGAGATCCTGAGCCCAGCGATAAAAATCGCCGAGGGCTTGAAGAAACACAAGATCGGCGTGAAGGTCAACGACCCATATTATTCCGCCGATGAAATAAAGAAAATAACTGGCTGTGAGAGCTTTTCATTCCCTGCCGGCATGAACGAGTTCGATGTGCTGCTGCTGGTCGCCGACCACACCCACTACAAGTCGATTCCGATCAAGAACATCCTTAGCAACATGAAAAACTGCAAACTTATCCTTGACAACACCGGGATTTGGAAGGGCATAGATTTCGGTAAGATAAAATATCATTTGGCCGGAGACAGCGGCTGGCTCGGGTAGTGGCGAAATGCCGGGCGGTGGGAAAATGGACACCGTGAAAATTGGCAAAAAAGTTGTTGGTAGGAATAATCCGGTCTGTATAGTGGCAGAGATCGCGTCGGCCCACCAGGGGAATCCCGAGACCTGCAAGGAATTGGTGCGGGAGGTTGCTCGGGCGGGCGCTGACGCCGTGAAGTTCCAAAAATTCAGCGCCGAAGAGCTGGTCGTTTCCGGCCCCAAACAGGAACATTTCAAGAAGATAGAGCTGGCGGACAGCGAATGGCGCGAGATAATCTCGATCGCGAGAAAATCGGGCCTGGAAGTGATGGCAGACGTTTTCGACGAGAAAAGCTGCGACCTCATGGATGAACTCGGTGTGTCGGCGTTCAAGATACACTCGACGGATCTGTCGAACCCTTACATGCTGGCGCACGTCGCTGGAAAAAAGAAGCCGGTTCTTCTGGGGGTCGGTGGCGGCAAGCCAGAGGAAATCAAAGAGGCGATTGAAATCGTGAAAAAAAACGGGTGTAAGGATATTATGCTAGTCCACGGATTTCAGGCCTACCCGACGAAACTCGAAGATACAAATTTTGGATTGATTTCTGCATTGAAAGAGAGATTCGGGTTGAATGTAGGTTACCACGATCATGTCGACGCCGAAAGCGACCTGGCCTTGTTCATGCCCTGCGTCTCGGTAGCTTATGGGGCCTCCTTGGTGGAGAAGCACGTCATACTCAGCAGAAAGGAAAAGGGGCTGGACTACCAATCGGCGCTCACGCCAGAAGAATTCAAGAGGCTGATCAAGAACATCAGAGAATTTGAAAGAGCGATTGGCCACGGGAAATTCGAATTCTCGGATGCCGAGAAGAAGTACCGTGAAGAGGTCAGGAAAAACATCGTCGCAAGGAGAGACATCCCTGCCGGCACCGTGATAACGCTTGAGATGCTGGCTTTCAAGAGATCGAAGCCCGGGTTGTCGCCTCTTGAAGCGCCGAAAGTCGTGGGCAAAAAAACCAAAGTTAAAATTCTGAAAGATGAAGTCATTAGCCGGGAAAAATTGACATGAAAACAATTGTTCTCATCGCTGTGCGAATGAAATCGACGAGACTGCCGAAAAAGGCCCTTGCCGAGATAGAAGGGAAGCCTTTGATAAACCACCTCATCGAGAGGCTCAAGACTGCCAAAGTTCCGGCATCCCTGGTCCTTTGCACATCCACCCACCAAGACGACTCTGTGCTTGTTGAAATCGCGAAGAAAGCGGGCGTGAAATGGTTCGGGGGGAGCGAGGATGACGTTCTTGAGAGGTTCATCAGGGCGGCCGAGAGCGAGGGGGCAGACAATATCGTCCGCGCGACAGGGGACAACCCGCTCACCGACCCGGAGTACATCGACAAGGCGATAACCAAGCATGTGGCCGCGAAAGCCGACTACACTTTCGTCGAGGGGCTTCCAAAGGGGACTGAGTGCGAGGTGATCTCGGTCAAGGCATTGAAAAAATGCAAGAGCTCGGCCGACAACCCGGAAATGAGCGAGTACATGACTCTTTACTTCAAGAATTCGGGGCTCTTCAAAACGGAGAAGATAACCGCGGCGCCCGAAGTCAATCGCCCGCAGTATCGGCTGACCGTGGACGCCCCCGAAGACTTGAAACTGGTGCGCGAGATCTACGGCCGCCTCTACAGGGGGGGCAGGGTCTTCCCTCTCTCCGATGTCGTGAAGTTCCTGGACGATAACCCGAAACTCGGCGAGATGAACGCAAACATAAAGCCGAAAGAAGTAAAAATGCAATTCGTCAAGGGGAAGATGAGAATCGTGGAGGGAAAATGAATGCCTAAGGTAAGCGTGATTGTCACCGCACACAATTATGGGAAATATCTTAGGACTTGCCTGGACAGCGCTCTGAACCAGTCCTACAAGGATTTCGAGGTCATCGTCGTTGACGACGGCTCGACGGACGACACGGCGAAGATCCTGAAAGAATACGGCGACAAGATAAGGGTCGTCAGGCTCAGCGGAGTCGGTCTGGCGAGGGCATGCAACAGCGGCGTTGCGCTCGCGAAGGGCGAATACATCGTGAGGCTGGACGCCGACGATTACTTTGACGAGAACATCCTGCTTATCGAGACGACGTTCCTTGACAACCACCCGGACGTCGACCTTGTATACCCCGATTATTTCTTCATAAGCGAGGGCGGCGAAGTCCTCGAACACGTGAGACAGATGAAGGTCGGGGAGGAACTGCGCCTTCTGTACAGGAACCCGCTTGCCGCAGGGGCGATGTTCAGGAAGACAAAGTTCGACGACATATGCGGATACACCGAAAAGCCTGGATACACGGAAGACTACGACTTCTGGATAAGGTTCGCGACGAAATACAAGGTCGCCAACATAAACCTCCCCCTCATGTACTACAGGCGGCACGGCGGCAGCATGTCCGCGAACAGGCACTGGAAGACGGGGGCGAGGAGGCTGGTGAAGAAGGAATTCGTGGAGACCCGGCTTAAAAACGTCCTGAAGAAAACGAAGATCCTCGGGATAATCCCCGCTCGCGGCGAGTCCAGGATCGATGGAGGGAAGCTGGCGCTCAGGGACCTCAACGGCAAGTCTCTGATCGCCTACACCATTGAAGAGGCGCTCAAGTGCAAACTTCTGGACCGCGTGATAGTCTCAACCGAGGACAGGGAAATCGCGGACGTCGCGAAGAAATACGGCGCCGAAGTCCCGTTCTTGCGCCCGAAGGAGTTGACGGGGCCTGAGATCCCGGTAGAGAGCGTCGTCCTGCACGCGCTGGAATTTCTCGCCAAAGAAAAATACGAGCCGGACATAATCGCGATACTCCACGTCGTCTCGCCCCTCAAGAATGAGGAGCACATCACCGAGGCAATCCATACGATGCTGATATTCAACACTGACACCGTGATAAGCGCTACCCCGGACAAGTCGTTCCACTGGAGGCCCGACACGCACGGCCTTTCGCCGCTCTTCGAGAAGAGGCTCCTGATGTACGAGAGGGAGATGCTATACAGGGAGAACGGCGCGATATATCTTGTGAAGAGGGATGTCCTGGAGAAGAAGAAAAACGTGATTGGAAAAACTGTCGCACACATCGAAATGCTTCCGGAGGAATCAATCCACATAGACTCGGAGCATGACTTTTGGCTGGCTGAACAAATCCTGAAAAGAAAACCGAAGAAGGGGGCCTCGAAACGAAGATAGGGAACGTCGACCTCGACAAAAAGGTCATGGTCGTCGCGGAAGTCGGCGGGAACCACGGCGGGGACTTCGAACTCGCGAGGAAATACGTGAAAGTGGTTGCGAGGACTGGGGCGGACGCCGTCAAGTTCCAGATGATAAGCGCCGACAAGTTCGTGGTCGCGGACGCGCCCGCCGTCCCGCCGGTGAAAATGACGCAGAGGGAGTGGTTCAAGAGCCTTGAGTTCACGCCGGAGCAGTGGACGCAACTCGCGGATGACGCCAGGAAAAACGGGATAATGTTCTTCGCGAGCGTCTTCGACACTGACAGCGCGGACCTTCTCGACAAGCTTTCGCCCGGTTTCAAGATTGCCTCTGGGGATTTCACGAACCTTCCCCTCATAAGGCACGTCGTCAAGAAGAGGAAGCCGATTTTCATCTCTACTGGCGGCACCAAATTGGAGGAGATAGACCGCGTTGTCAATGAAGTTCCGAAGAAATCTTTGGCCCTGATGCACTGCATAAGCAGTTACCCGTCGACGGAGTCTGAAGCCCATCTCCTTACAATCCCATTCCTGAAGGAGAGGTACGGGGTAACCGTCGGCTACTCTGACCACACGATGGGGATACTGGCCTCCATAGCCGCCGCGTCACTGGGTGCGCGCGTTATTGAAAAACACTTCATTTTGGACAGGCGCCAGAAGATCGGCGACTCGATACTCTCCGCCGAGCCTCAGGAGATGAAGGATCTTGTAGGGTATGTCGGACGCGTTGAAAAAATGCTTAAGCTCAGAAAGGGGCCGATCGAGGCCGAGAAAAAATTCATCCCCTCGCTGAGAAGGAGCCTGGCCGCTGCAACCGACATGAAGCGCGGCACAGTCGTCACAGCAGGCAAACTCATCCCGCTGAGGCCGGCTAGGGGGATATCGCCACTTGAAATAGACGAGATAGTAGGGATGAAAGCCAGGCGAGACATCAAGAAAGGCGAGATAATCAAGAAGAGCGACTTGAGCTAGCCGATATCTTGTAAGCCTTCAAAATCTCGTCCAGCTCCTCGTCGAACTGCGGAGTGTTGACCTCGCAGCGTGCGCATATCGGAACCGCTTCGAGCCTTCCCCTCTTGTGCAGCATCCTCACGAAATTGTATTTTTCCCCGTTCCACATTTCTCTCAGCGTCTCCTTCTTGGCGTTGCCCAGCGGATATTCACCGTGCCAGTCACCGCAGCACATGAAAGTCTCTCCGGTCCACAAGACGACCATCCTCTGCCAGATCTGGTGGCATGGGAAATGCTCGAACTCCAGGCCTTTCACAACTGGCTCGCCGATGGTGTGGGGCTGCGGGCACGGGAAGCTCTCCGCGATCTTGTCCAGTTTCAGGTAAGGCTCTCGCCTCACTGTCACGGCGACGCGATTGACCACGTCGACCCACATCTTGATGAACTTCTCGATCTCGTGCTTGTTCTGCTCCATCTTGACCATCTGCACGCGGACGGAGGGGCGCTTAAGGCCCATTGAGTTGCGGATTTCCACGAGATTCTTGATGTTGCCGACCACCCTCTCGAAATTCGCGCCCGTCCTGATCTTCTCGTATGTCTCCTTGGTTGCGCCGTCCACTGAGAACAGAATCCTGTCCAGGCCTGCTTTCAGGAGTTCTTCAGAAATCTTTTCTGTCAGCGGCATCCCGTTCGTGTTGAACTGCACCTCCAGGATCCCCATGTCCTTGGCATACTTGACGAGCTTCGGCAGGTCGGGGTGCAGTAGCGGCTCGCCGCGGAAGTTCAGCTTCAGGGAGGGCAGCTTGTGGTCCGCCGCCTCGTCAATCACTTTCTTGTAAAGCCCGAAATCTATGAAGCCGATTTCCTCCTCCATGAAATTCCTCGTGCACATCACGCACTTCAGGTTGCAGGCGTTCGTCGACTCGACGTCGAGGTGGAGCGGGAAATCCCCCAAGGTGTAGTTCTGTGGGTATTCGAACCATTTCCTGCGGTACTCCTTGTACTCGGGGCCGAACGTCTCGTCTGCGTTGCCCGACCTGTCCGTCCCGAGTATCTCGTAGAAGCCTGCGTTGACGACTATCCTCTTCATCGAATTAAATCGGCGCGCGTGCTAATAAAATCTGTATGTGTTGCTGTCTTCTTGACAAACATTAAAATCTTTTCTTGATTGCCACTAAAATCGCGAGACCGATTAAAGAGATATTGCGACAATGACGTAAACTCCTGACAAGTCGGATTGATTTGAAGAATCATCTGCGACCGTGCTATCCGATCCATGATTTTCATTGTAACCTGAAGCAGTTGACTTCAGAACGTTCACCCAGTTCTCACCGTCAGTTGTGTACCACGTGTCGTTCACTAGGCCCGTGGTGGCATTTCCACCAGCAATTCAGATCTTGTTGTCGAAAACTGTCGAGGCGAGAGATTCTCTTGCCGGCCAATTTGCGTCGAACACCACCCAATTCTCCATGTCGTTCGAGTACCACACTCTGTTCGATTTCGACTCATTGAAAATGCCGGATTCTTTGTTGTCCAGACCTGAAGTGTCCCCGTTATCTCCGCCGATCACATAAACTCCTCCCCCAAACGCTTCCGATGCAAAATATGTTTTCGCCATCTGTGGAGTACCAGATGTCGTTCAGCAAAGGCACTTGGGCTGGGCTACCTCCGGTTATCCACATCTTGCCGTTGAATGTCGTCAATGAGTGAGTGTACCTTTGTTTCCAGAGGCCCGAATCATTCCTCGTAATTGTGCCGATCCAGTTCTCAAAAATAGCATAATTTCCTTACCAAGAGGGCGTCTCGTCTCCGCCTTGCGCGCCAAGCGGAGAAATCAATGTTATCATCAATGCCAACGCCGCCAGGCAGCACGTCGCAATTTTCACCATGCTAAAATTCTTTTTCATATCATATGGGCGTTCATATCACAGAGTTATAAACATTCTCAAGCTTGTCGACGACATTCTCCCAGTCCCATTCGCGCGCGAAATTCAACGAGTTCTCAGACATCTTCTTCCTGAGATTTTCATCGGAGAGCAGCTGTTTGATTCTCTCAGCAATCGCCTCTGGTTTGACCTCCGTGAAGAAACCGTTCTCGCCCTGGACGATCAGCCTCTTGTCTATGCCGAGCGGGTGATCGACGGCTATCGCTGGCAGGCCGCAGGCGTTTGCCTCCTGTGTCACTATGCTCGCCCCTCCCTCCTGAATCGATGGTATCACGAAAACTTTCGAAGATTTCATCAGCGAAATCACGTCGTCGTGGTCCTCGACGAAGCCGTGGAACTTTACGTTGTCCTGGACTCCCAGTTCTTTCGCCAGAGTCTCAAGCGAGCTTTGCTCCGGGCCGCTGCCGATGACGCTGACTCTCAGGCGCGGGAAATCTTTCTTCAATTCCGCCGCGGCCCTGATCAGTAAATCGACGTTCTTCGGCTTGATCAGCCTTCCAAGATAAACAACGTCTGAAGTCTCCTTCGATGGGTTGATTTTTTGAACGTGGGTGTAATCGACGCCGTTCGGGACCACCGAGATATTCTTCGAATCGACGCCCAGCTTCATCAGGTCGTCCCTCGTCTGGTCTGAAACAGCTATGACGCGGTCGGCCAACCCAAGCAGAATCATCTTCTCCATCAGCCTGCCGAACACACCCGGCGAGCCCAGGTACTCCTGCCAGTATCCGCGCCAGACCTCGTGCCATGTGATGATCAGCGGCGAGCGCTTGAAAACAGAGCTCAACTTGGCGGGAAAGCTGTGCAGGTACGGTGCCTGGAAGCAATCAATGACGTCGAAGCGCTTGCTTGAAATCTTCGGGAAGACCTTGCTGGCAAAAATCGCCGCCGACTTTATCGAGCGCCTCCCCTGTGAGTAAAGCTGGGCACCCTCCGAAACGCCGTGGATCTTCACCCCTTCCAGCTCGATGTCGCCTTTCTCCTTCCACCAGTGCATCCCGTATATGTGGACCTCGTGCCCGCGCTTGACGAGCCTGCGCGACACCTCGTACATCCTCCTTTCCGCCCCGCCCTTGATGAAGGGGTAGACCGCGTCGTGAACGTATGCTATTTTCATTTTCATGCCCATTCCAGTTGAACTTCAAAAGTTAAATATCGCGGTGGGCCTTTCACTTCAGCTTCACGACTTTTCCTGTCTTTGATGATTCATAGATCGCGTGCGCCATTTCAACTACCTTCATCCCGTCGTGGCCGCTCGCCGTCGGCTGCTTCTTCTTGTTCACGCAGTCGATAAAGTCCAGGAGCTCGAGCTCGTATGACCTGGGCTTCTCCGCCGAATAGTCGAAGACCTGGCGCGTACCCTCCTTCGTCGTGTGGATCGTCTGGCTAGTGACAAACCATTTGCCGGAGTCCGCGACTCTCTCGCCGCGGTTGTCTATGACGACCGAACCCTCAGGGCCGTATATCTCGAGGTACATATAGCCCGACCACTCTGTCCATGAGGCTTGCACCGACGCCATCCTACCGTCCTTCCTCCTGAATAGGCCCATGCCATTGTCCTCGACCTCTATCGGCATGTGTAAAGTCCCCACTTGACCGAAGCACTCGTCGAAGTCGCCGACGAAGTACCTGAAGAGGTCCAGTATGTGGGCGCCGTTGTCAAGGACCGTGCCCCCGCCCGAGAGCTCCTTCTTTGCGTTCCATGAGTGCAAGACCTTCGCCCCGTCGTGTCCTATCCAGCCGCGGACGAATAACGGCTTTCCGATGGCGTTCGAGTCGACGAGCTCCTTTGCCTTCTTGACGTTCGAGAAGTATCTTAGGTTCGACCCGGTCTTCAGGAATACCTTGTTCTTCTTGGCTGCGTCGACCATCGCGTGGGCCTCCTCGGGGTTCCTCGCCAGGGGCTTTTCGCAGATGACGTGCTTGCCGGCGTTCATTGCAGCGATCGTTATCGGAGCGTGCAAGACGTTTGGAGTCGCTATGATCACGCAGTCGATGTCGTCGCGTTTGACGGCCTCGAGATAATCCGTGTGGTATTCCGCGCCCGTCTCGGCGGCCAACTTTGATATCATGTCCTTGTTAACATCGACGAGGCATGTCAGGCTCGCGAGAGGTGCACCAATCTCCTTGACAGCTTTCACACGCCTGATCCCGAATCCACCGCAACCGACAACAGCGAAACTCAGTTTTGCCAAGAGCTCACCTTTTCGCAGATGCGATGGCGTCGCAGACGGTCTTTATCTGTTCCTTCGTGAGCATGTTGCCTGACGGGAGGTTTATACCCTTCCTTCCGAGGTCCTCCGCCACCGGGTACTTCTCCCCCTTGTACTGGTTCTCGTATACCGGCTGGATGTGGACGGGGTAGAAGGCGGACCTCGTGTCGACTCCCTTCTCCTTCAGGAAGACCATCAGCTCGTCCCTGCCCATCCCGAAGGAGTCCTCTATCAGAACCGTGTACATCCAGTAGACGTTCTTCGCCCACGTCGCCTCGGGCGGCAGTGTTATCCCCTCGACGTTCTTAAGGAACGAGTTGTATGTCATGGCGTTGCGCCTCCTCGTCTCGACCGACTCGTCTATCAGGTCCATCTGGCCGGCGCCGACCGCCGCCTGGAGGTTAGTCATCCTGTAGTTGAAGCCGACGTGGCGGTGCAGGAAGCGCTTCTTCTCGAAAGCCTGGTCGCGCAGGAGCCTCGCCATCTCGGCGATCTTGTCGTCGTTCGTGACGACCATGCCTCCCTCGCCAGTCGTTATAATCTTGTTCGCGTAGAAGCTGAAGCACCCGGCGTCGCTGAGCCCCCCGACCCTCTCCCCCTTGTACTCGGCGCCGTGGGCCTCGGCCGCGTCCTCCAGAAGGTAGAGGTCGTGCTTGTCTGCGATCTCCTGGAGGGGGCCCATGTCGCAGGGGTGGCCGTAGGTGTGCATTACCATGATCGCCTTCGTTTTTGGCGTGATCTTCTTCTCGATTTTCGACGGGTCGATGTTCCAGGTTTCGGGCTCGGAGTCCACCAGGACGGGCTTCGCGCCTGTGTACGTGACGGGGTTTACTGTGGCAATCATCGTGAAAGTCGGGATTATAACCTCGTCGCCCGCCTTTATCCCCAGGCTCGCTAGGGCAAGGTGTATCGCGACTGTCCCGTTAGAACATGCAATGCCGTGCTTGGCGCCGCAATACTTGCTGAACCTCTGCTCGAACTCGTCGATGTACTTCCCCTTTGAAGAAATCCAGTTGGTCTTTACTGCGTCGATGACGTTTTCTAGTTCCTTCGACCCGAGTTTAGGCTCGCACACCGGTATCATTTATTTCTCTCCTCCAACAACCTCAATTTTCGTTTAGGGTAGTTATTTCTGGATAAAAAGGTTTGGTTTTGAAAATGGCGGGCGAATGTGCGATACTAAATTCTAGTCAAGGTGTTTATTTTTTCATGCGGCCTTGCGAATTCATTATTGTTTTATCTATTTTTTGTGGCGACCTATTTTGGTCTTCAGTTCGTTGTATTCTTTCATGAAAAGATTTATTGTTGGTTTTAAATCATGATTTTTTTCGTACGCTCGCAATGCGGCATAGTATTCTCCTCTATTTTTGAAGTCGATGTTCATTGGAGGCAAGTTATGTTTAATCAAGATATTGTTCAGCAATACCCTTCCTACTCTTCCATTGCCGTCCTTGAAGGGGTGGATATTCTCAAACTGATTGTGAACAACCGCACCAAGAATCAATCCTGGATATTTGTTTTCATTATTTCCATACCAGCCCATCAATTCACGCAAAAGATGGTTTATTCTTTGCTGCGGCGCTCCTTCGTGAACCACATTCCCCATGCCGTCAATGACAACCATTTCTTCACCTTTCTTTCTCAATTGCCCGGCGAATGGTTTGGAGTTCTTGAAGACTATCTTGTGTATCTTTTTTATCAGCTCCAATGAGATGTGTTCTTTCGCGCGCCGTATGTATGAAATTGCTTCGTCGACGCCAAACGCTTCTGCAATGTCCTCCTTCGATTTTTCTGGCCATTTGTCTTTTTCCAGCAGTTCTTTCACTTCTTTCAGGTTTAATCTGCTTCCTTCGATGGCGTTCGTGTTGTATGTGAATAATTTTGAGAATTCTTTCCAATCGGCTTCGGACAAATGGCTTATTCTCAGAGATATTTTGGTTTCAAGAGTTTTTATTGACTCTATTTCTTCTTCTGAAAGCTCTTCCAGAATCGGATCCATTATTATTTGGTATTTGTGGATTTCTTCAATTATTCGTTTCTCGGCAATTTTTTTCTTTTTTTCCAGCATTGATGGGCTCAAATCCTGACCCAGATATTCCCTGAATTTGTGAACGTTGGGGCCCTCCCGATAGGAATGCGCCAGAAAATATTTTGTCCGCCTCCCATCTTTTCTTTTCTCAAGGTACATTATTCTATTTTGGGTGTCTACATATTTAAACATAATGGTCTCAGGTGTCTACAAATCGTGCTTTTTGTGGTCACCTTTTAGATAACTCCAAAAACTTTTGAAAAGTCGAACCGGCTGGAATGGCGGGCCCGGGGGGATTCGAACCCTCGATTTGCAGCTTTCTTCGCCTAGTTAGAAGGCTTGCGGGTCTTGCGACTTGCCGCCTTATCCAGACTAGGCCACGGGCCCACAACGATAACTCAGGGTCAACGATTAAATAAATCCCCGCTAAATTAACCAGATACTATGCCAAAACTATTCGGGACTTTCGGCGTGCGGGGGCTCGCGAACCAGGACCTCACGCCAGAGGCAGCATACAGGCTCGGCCTGGCCTACGCCACCCACCTTGGCGGGAAGGGGAAAATCGCGATTGGCCACGACAACCGCACGTCCAGCGAGATGTTCGAGAGCGCCATGGCTGCCGGGCTACTCGCGGGCGGGTGCAACGTCCTTCGGCTCTACCTAACACCCACGCCCGTCCTATCGTTCGCCACGAAGAACTTCGGCTGCGACGGAGGCGTCATGATCACGGCATCGCACAACCCGGCCGAGTACAACGGGATCAAGCTCTGGGCGGAGGACGGCGCAGGCCTCGAGAGGGAATGCGAGCGCGAGATCGAGGCGATATTCGAGAAAGGCGGGGAGCAGGTCGAATGGTTCGAGACGGGGAAAACCACCAAGATGGATGCGATCGGCCCATACGTGCGGGCGATATTGGAAAGGGCGCCGAGATTCAAGCGCAAGCTCAGGGTAGTGGTCGACTGCGCGAACGCCATGGGCTCACTCGTCACCCCACAGATCCTCAGAGAGCTCGGATGCAGCGTCCTATCAATGAACTCTAACCTTGACGGGACTTTCCCCGGGCGGAAACTCGAGCCAGTGCCCGAGAACCTGGGCGAGCTCTCGAAGACTGTCGTGGCGTGCAAGGCCGACGTCGGGATAGCGCACGATGGGGACGCGGACAGGACGATCATGGTAAACGAGAAGGGAGAGATATTGAGCGGCGACCGGGTCTTCGCCTTCGCGGCGATGCGATATCTGAAGGGAAAGAAATCGCCAAGGGTGATAACGACCGTCGCGACGAGCATGGTGATCGAGGACATGGCGAAGAAGCTTGGATGGAGCGTCGTCAGGGGGAAGGTCGGCGAGCCCGAGATCGTCGGGATATTCAAGAAGAGCGGCGGGGACATCGGAGGGGAGGAGAACGGCGGGGTGCTATTCTTCGACTGGCTTCCTTGCCGGGAGGGGATGATGACCGCTATCCAGTTTTTGGCCGCCGTCGACGAGAGCGGCGGGACAGTCTCGGAGCTGGACGCCACGCTGCCGAAGTATTACCAGTTCAAGCAGAGGGCGAAGTGCCCGAACGAGATGAAGGAGAAGGTGCTCGAGATTCTTGCGGGGGCGTTTTCGGATTACAGGGTCGATCGGACGGACGGCATCCGCGTGGTTTTCGACGCCGACTGGCTACTCCTCCGGCCATCGGGCACGGAGCCTATATTCAGGTGCTTTGCCGAAGCCAAGACGAGCAAGCGCGCCGAGGATCTCGTGGGCCTCGGGATGAAGGAACTCGAAAAAGCAATCAAGAAGGCTAGCGCCCCGAGCTAGGGACGTATTTTCCCGTGACTTTTATCTCGGCCCCGCACTTTGGGCATTTTCCATCCTTCAGCTTGAATTGCGTTACGTCGAACCCGAACCTCTCGATGACCTTCGCCCCGCAGCCGTGACAGTACGTGTTGTCGGAGTCATGAGCGGGGACGTTCCCCACATAGACATAACGGATGCCTGCCTCCTTCGCGACGTGGTGCGCCATGTCGAGGGTTGCGATCTCGGTTGGCTCCCTGTCGACCATCTTGTAGTGGGGGAAGAACCTGCTGAAGTGGACCGGGATGTCCGGGCCGAGGTCCTCCATGACCCACTTGCAGAAGGAGCCAATCTCGTCGGCCGAGTCGTTCTCTCGCGGGATGATCAGGTATGTGATTTCCAGGTGGATGCCGTGCTTTACCATCCACTCGCAAGTGTCGAGTACTGGCTGGAGGCTCTTGACCCCGCATATCTTCTGGTAGAATCGGTCTGTGAATGCCTTGACGTCGACGTTGGCCCCGTCGAGGTGTGGCGCGAACTCTTCGAGCGCCTCAATCGTGATGTATCCGTTCGAGACGTACGTGTTGTAGATGCCTTCCTTGTGGGCGAGCTTGCCGACGTCCATCGCGTACTCGGTCCACAAAGTCGGCTCGGTATAAGTGTGTGATATTCCTTGGCAGCCGTAATTTTTCGCCATCTCGACGAGCTTTTCAGGGGCGACATCCTCAGTTGGGATTCCCCCGAGTTTTGCTCTTGAGAGCGTCCAGTTCTGACATTGGGCGCAGAAAAAGTTGCAACCTGGTGCGGCTATTGAAAATGACTGGCTTCCCGGCCAGAAGTGGTAGAAGGGTTTCTTCTCTATCGGGTCAACCGCCATCGAAGCTATCGTCCCGTAGACTAACGTTTGCAGCTCTCCTCCTTCGTTCTTCCTCACGTTGCATACGCCGGACTTGCCCAGGGCAATCGAACACCGCCAGTTGCACAGGAAACACTTGACCTTCTCGCCGCCGGCTTTCCAGAATTTCGCTATTTTTTTCACTTTATCCCCAATGAATTTATCTTTTGTCGCCTTAAATTTTGCCAAACCGCCAAACACTAAACTTTTCAAATGGCCCGTTTAATCAAGTGGGATTGGAATGGATGAAAAGTTGAAAGGAATCGAGCGCAGCGCAGATGAGATAGTGCAGTCCTTCGTGGAGGCGACCGAGGACCTCCCCGAGACGAAGGAGACTTACTACAACCAGGGGGCCTACAACATCGTGCGCCCGGACGGCGAGCCCACCCCCAAGAAGGAGCTCGACGAATTCAAGAAGCGTTTCACGCAGAACATGCCAAAATCAGACGAAGATGGGAACCTCAAGGTGGAAGTAGCGAAATGGGTGGAACGGTAGAGACTGTCGAGAGGATAAAACGGGGCGAGTTCTCGGCTGTCGAGAACACCTGGCAGTACCTCGAGAGGATAGAGAGGCTCAACAAGAAGATAAACGCGTTCATCGAGACGAACCCCAACGCCATGGTCGAGGCGGGGGCGGTTGACCACAGGCGCAAGCACGGCGGGGCGCCAGGGCGCCTGGAGGGGCTGGTCATAGGGGTCAAGTCGAACATCAACGTCAAGGGGCTGAGGGCGACGTGCGCCTCGCGGACGCTCGACAATTACTTCTCTACTTTCGACGCCGAGGTCGTCAAGAGGATCAGGGGAGAGGGCGCTGTCGTGATAGGCATGACGAACATGGACGAGTTCGCGTGCGGGTCGAGCGGCGAGACCAGCGCTTTCGGCGCGACCGAGAACCCCGCCGTCCCCGGTAGGATTCCGGGTGGATCGAGCAGCGGCGGAGGCGCGGCGATCGCGGCGGAGCTCTGCGATCTGTGCATCGGCACGGACACTGGCGGCTCCATAAGGAACCCAGCAAGCCACTGCGGTGTCGTCGGCGTGAAGCCGAGCTACGGTCTCGTGCCTCGCCAGGGACTGATCGACCTTGGCATGAGCCTTGACCAGATAGGACCTCTCGCGCCAGACGTCGAGGGCGCGGCTCTTTTACTCGAGGTAATCGCGGGGAAAACCCCGAACGAGTGCGTCATGCTCGACGTCGACAAGGTCAACTACCTCGAAAAGCTGGAAGAAAGCGTCAGCGGGATGAAGATAGGCGTGAGCCAGAAGTTCTCCGACCTGACCGACCCGAAGATAATGATGGTCATCCAGGAGTCGATCGAGAAGCTCCAGTGCCTGGGCGCGAAAATAGTCGAGATAGAGCTTCCAAACCTAGAGAAGGCGCTCCCGACATACTACCTGATCGTCTCCGTGGAATTCTTCTCCGGGACGCGAAAGTTCGACGGCAGGAAGTACGGCAAGAAAATAGAGGAGGCTTGCGGCGACGAGGTGCTGAGGAGGATACTCCGGGGCAAGCACATAAGCCAGAAGGAGTACCGCGGAAAGTTCTACCAGAGGGCGCTGCAGGTCAGGACTCTGATAAGGCACGAACTCATGGAGGCCCTGAAGAAGGTTGACGTGATCGTGGGGCCGACTGTGCCGAAGCTCCCGCACAGGATCGGCGACGAGATATCGGTAAACGACATGTACGCTTACGATTACCTCACGGTGCCGACGAACCTCGCTGGAATCTGCGGAGGTGTCCTGAAGGCTGGGGAGGTCAACGGTATCCCCGTCGGAATCCAAGTGCAGGGGAAAGTCCTCGGTGAGCCCGAAGTCCTGCGCGTGATGAAATTCCTGGAGGCCGTCGCATGAACATAAAGATAGGATTCGAGGTCCACCAGCAGCTCGCCACGAAGAGGAAGATGTACTGCGACTGCCCGACGGACTACCAAGACGTCCCACCGAACTCGAACGTCTGCGAGATATGCACGGGGATGCCCGGGTCTAAGCCGAAGCCGCCGAACGAGAAGTCGATCGACACGGCTATCGAAATCGCGCTCATGCTCGGCTGCAAAGTCATCACGGGCGAGACGATATACATCCAGCGCAAACACTATGACTACCCGGACCTGCCATCGGGATACCAGAGGACGAGCCTGCCGATTGCGAGGGATGGCGAGCTCGAGGGAGTGAGGATAAGGGAGGTCCACCTCGAGGAGGATCCGGGCCAGTACAACCCGACCGCGGGGACGGCCGACTACAACAGGTCAGGCGTGCCTCTTGTGGAGATCGTCACGGAGCCCGACATGAAGACGCCCGAGGAGGGGAGGAAGTTCCTGCGCCTGCTCACACGGATACTCGAATATACCGGGAAGGTGAGGCCC
>DYTO01000008.1 GCA_020725895.1 Candidatus Hadarchaeum sp.
GGTTCAGATCATTCCCACCATACCAGGTGAGAATGCTTTGCCGGAGAACACTGTGTACTTTGACACAGGCAACCCGGGAGAGAACGAGATATCGTTCGTTCGACCGATCGTAGCGTACCTTCAAGCAGAGAACCGCGTTAGGGCCGTCAACAACGTTAATCTAAGCGTTGGTGGCACGTACATCGCCGCCGGAGAGAACATTCGCTTGATTGATAACCAAGTGATTATTCCAGCCGGTACCAATGTACACCTGGGCGCGAATGCTCTGATACGCATACCTGAAAACACTCAGGCGATACGCGAGAACTTCAACGAGATAATCGTCGGCGAGAACGTAGTGATTGAAAACTCTCCAAACTTCTGGGGACAGACGTCTTCAGCGACCTATGTCGAGTGGGAGAACGATGGGACTGGTATCGCATCAGGCGATAACAAGAACTTCGACTTCATAATGACCACTGACAACGCAGGCGGAACGTACACATTCAATGTGACGACAACCGACATAAACGCCCTGCAAAAGCAGGTTTCGTTTGTCTTGACCATTGACAGCACGTTCAGCAGACCGCAGATACACGTCGACCCAATATGGATCGGAGAGAACCAGACTGTAACGATCACCTTGAAAGGTGACGAAGTCTGGTCAATCGACAACCTCGTGTTGAGAGAGAACACTATCGACATGCCGGAGATCGATGTCGATGTTTCTCAGGCACTGCTTGACAACTTGACCAGCAGCGACAACATTACCTACACCACGACGTACACCACAAAGGACCTCCTCGAGAACGAGGGCGGATACATGTGGATTTACTACGCGGGCAGAGATGCAGTAGGTAATGAGAATACTGAAAACACCGGAAACAGCACTTTCGGTACCACTGACAACCTATTCTTCATAGACAGATCACCGCCAGTTGAAGTTGACCTACCCGCAGTCGGGTTCCCATCGGGCGTGGACAACAGGGGCTCGTTCACGTTGTCGTACACCGTTACTTCGGATAACGACAACTTGTCACTTGCAACTGCAACCACATTCAACCCGGAGAACATGAAACTGAGGATTACGGTCGACAACAGCGCAGCGGTTGACGTGACGGCAGCGTTGGATACCGGTACGATGAGCTACTCGCTAGCTCTTGCGGACGGTACCCACACGATATCTGCGAGGTTCATTGACCGCGCTGGTAACATGTTGGATTATGAGAACAGCGACAATGTTCTCATCGACACGACCCAGCCATCGATAACCTTTACGTCACCGGCGACGGGAGCAGTACTCTCGGATAACAGGGTTAGCATCCAGGTAGCACTATCTGATGCGACTTCTGGTATTCTGTCTTTGTCAGAGTGGGGTAACAGATGGGGCAACGTAAGGTATGATAACGTTGAAAACGAAAACTATGGTTTCCAGATAGACATACTCAACGCGAGCACGCTCGAAGTCTTGTACAGCACCGGGGACAACACCTTGGTGCCAGTAGCGTACCCAGCTGTGAGCGACATCTCTCTGGACAACGTGGACCCAGTGAGGGACAACCTGTTCTTCAGCTACACGTTCGAGAACACCATAGAGCTCGGTGACAACACATACTTACTGCGCGTGATGGTTGGAGACAACCTGACCCATGTGGTATCTGGACAGTCAGAGAACATCAAGCAAGAGAACATAACCTTCAGAGTTGACGTAGCGGCTCCGACTCCACCGCCAACATCAGAATTGGCTGGTAGTGTGACCGCGGGCACCACTTTGGCGACCAGAACAGCCACAAAGACCGGAACGCTTAACCTTAGCGGCACCGCCGAGGCCAATTCAACGATAACGTTGTACAAGACCACGGACGGAGGCGCAACGTGGACCGCGACTAGCACAACTACTACTGCGAGTTCCACAGGCGCTTGGATTATCGCCAACTACAGTTTGACCGCAGGTGAGACTGCAGGTTACGCGATAACCGCGAAGGACAGTGCAGGCAACGAGAGCACGAGATCGCTGTTCGGCTATGTGTTGTACGATTCGAGCGCTCCGACGGTAACAATAACGGCACCAACATCCCCGTTGACAACTGATGCCCCAAGCATCACTGTCACAGGGACCGTGACGTTTGATACCGCTTGGGAGGTTTCTACCGACATCACCCTGACCCTACAAGTAGGGACCGGGTCTGTCACTGTGCCTCTCGAGTCGAACGGAAGCTTCTCGTACAGCTTGGCGTTGAGTGAGGGTGCAAACACGATTATCGCACAGGCTTACGACGCACTGGGTAACATCGGTGGGGCGAAGTCTGTGTTAGTGACGAGGACGGTAACGTCCTATGTCACCTACGCGATTGTCGTGGTGATTATCGCCCTGATTCTGGCTGCGATTGCAATATTCAGGAAAGGATAAGGGAAATACGCCCAATCAGCCCTTATCCTCCTTTTTTATTTTTATTTTAACTGCATTAGAAAGTCCTTTTTTACCCAAGCACAGATAAAATTGGTAAAAATCATGAGGACAATCATAGCGCTGGCCATAGCGATTTGCATATCTGCGATGCCGCTCTCGGCGACTTCCGCACAGATCACAGACAAGCCATATTTGATCTTCCCTCTCAATGGGGGCGTTTACTACGACAACACGCCCACGTTCAGTTGGTCTTCGGTCGCCGTGGCCGAGAACTACGAGATCCAATACTCCTCCGAAAACAGCTTTGCATACCAAGACACAGTGACTATCTCAGACATCAGAAACACATCGGTTGTTCCCGAAAATGCCCTGAACGACGGCGTCTATTTCTGGAGGGTCAGGCTCGGAAGGTTCAGCGGGGTCATCGGAGCGTGGTCGGACACGGGCTATTTCATGGTAGACGCCACCCCTGAAATTTCCCCCACACAGGTCTCCCCGGCAGATAACGGCTATTCCAAACAGCAGGACATTTATTTCGAGTGGCAGGCGGTGACCGGGGTGAGCACTTACAGATTCACTTTGGACAACAACGAAGAGTTCGCCACCCTAATGATAGACAACCTGACCACGAGTTTGAATGCAACGATCTCGGGCCTTGTAGGCGGCAAATACTATTGGAAAGTCGCTTCAGTCGATTCGGCAGGCAACGAGAACTATTCCTCTGTCCAGTCATTCACGATAGACAACCAGGCGCCCGAGGTGACGATAACAAGCCCGGTCGACAGCGAGAACATAAATGACACCACCCCCCTCATAACTTGGGAAGCCAGCGATGATTATCAATTGGAAAATTTTGAGTTGTCTGTTGACGGGATGGTTGTCGCAGTCCTTGGCGGTTCCGACAGTAGTTTTGGAGGCATTTCGGAACTTCAGGACGGGATACACACGATCAGTATCCGCGCGAGCGACAGCGTAGGAAACGAGAACACAGGCGCGACGATAACGTTCGAGGTCGACACGACACCTCCGGAAGCCCCCTCCAAATTATTCCCTGAGAACGGGACGAGGTCGATTTACAAAACCAACACTGTTTCATGGTTACTGCTGGACCACACACATCGCGCCGTGAAATACGAACTTTGGGTCGATGACAACCCTGATTTCACATCAACAATCCTATTGGAGAATTTTGAAATTGATACCACATCCAAGGAAGTTGACCTGCCGGACGGCACCAGCTACTGGCGCGTCAGGGCCTACGACAACGCGAACAATGTCGGCGGGTTCGAGGATGTCTGGGAAATATTCGTTGACAACACCCCGCCATCGCAGCCGACCTTGTCTTGGCCGACCGAAGGCGTCGTGGAGAACACGTCCAGACCGACTTTCAGCTGGCAGGCAGTGTCGGATGCGTCCGGGGTTTTTTACAACTTTGAACTGGCGACTGAAAACGACTTCTCTGTCGTCGTCCTCGCGGACAATTCCTCTTCCGAGAGTTACGTTCCATCATCCGAATTGCCAGACAGGATTTACTGGTGGCGCGCCAAGGCAGTGGATAATTCCGGGCACGTTGGCGAATGGTCCGAGAATTACAGCTTCGATATTATAAAAAGAGACTTCAACATGAGTATCAGCCCGACCGAGGTCGCCATTGAACAAGGCAGCGACGCAGCCATTGTATTGATGATCACCAGGACGGGAAAATACGACCAAGAAGTGCTATTTGACATGAGCGGCCACCCAACCGGCGTGAACATTGGTCTGGGGAGCATAACTTTCGAGGCGGCGAAACTCGAACACATCAGCACAAGATACATGAGCGTTGCGGAGGGCACAGCAACCGGAGATTACACGTTGACGATGACGGCGTCGGATGCCAACGACTGGCAAAGAACAGCAACTATAAACCTGCGAATTCTGCGCAAACCCGATGTTTCGATAGATACTATTCTCGCCTCCGAAAACAAGTCTTTCACGGTCAACAAAGCCGGCGTGATCGAACTGTCGATTTTGGCCTCATCCAAGATAGAAAATGCAGGCATATATGTCAGCGAGGCGGACAACACGGACATCAATGCAATCTCGGGCAATGTTTACTCGTACATACAGGTGACGACCGAGAACATTTCTGACCAGCAGTTGGGCGGGGTTGAGTTCAAGTTCTCCGTGGACCGTTATTGGATTAATCAGAATAAGATAGATAATTCAAGCGTTTCGCTTTGGAGGTACGAGTCAGGCGCGTGGACGAAGATACCGACCCAATTATACAGCCAAACATCGACTCAACTTCTTTATAGGGCGTCATCTCCCGGCCTGTCAGTTTTCGCCGTGACCGGCCAAGAGATAGCAGGTTTCCCATTTGTCTTATTGGCGATACCTGTTGTGGCAATCGCTCTCGTGGCCATCTTCCTGTGGCGCAGGCGCCGGGCACCAAAAGAGACGCTGTCGGCACCTTCGGCCCAGCCAGCGCCGCAAGGAGCATACGCGCCGGAGAAGAAACCCGAGAAGAAGAAAGAAGCGAAGGGCGACAACTGGTAGGTCACTTTCTAGAGTAGAGGTTCTTCCCGCGAAGGTCGATCGCGACAACGAGAGGGCCGAAATTTTCTACTTTGAGAACCCACACGGATTCCGCGTCTCCAAGGTCGCTCCAAACGTTCCTTTCGATTTTCTTGATGAAGCTCGCGGCGAGCACGCCGGCACCCCCGGTGAACGCCAGATAAACGCACCCGAGATTTTTCAGATTTTTGGCGACGGTTTCGTTCACTCCGCCCTTCCCGATTATCGCCTTCACACCCGTTCTCTTCAGGAATCTCACCTGTATCTCATCCATCCTACCGCTTGTCGTCGGCCCGGCAGATATTATTTTCACTTTTTTTCCCGAACGCTTCACAATCGGCCCGCAATGGTAAACAACCCCGCTTTTCATGTCGACAGGGAGTTTTTGTCCGGAAACGATCCGGGCATAAGCCCTGTCCCTAGCCGTGACCACCGTTCCGGATATCGCCACGAAGTCGCCGGCCTTGAGTTTTCTGAGTTGCGAATCGATTAGCGGTGTCTTCAGGACTTTCACTGTTCGACCACCTTGAGCTTCCCGCCGACAAGCCTTGCCTTCGCCCTGCGCGCGGGCCAGCACTGGAACGCGACCGCCACCGGAAGGCTCGCCGTGTGACTGGCGGCCTTTTCTATCACGACCCTGAGTACTGTGCAGTCGCCGCCAAGCCCCATAGGTCCTATCCCCAAGCTGTTTGCCGCGTCCTCAAGCTGCTTTTCAAGACGCGCCAAAGTCTTGTCCGGGTTCTTTTCGTTCAGTGGCCTGAGAAGAGCTTTTTTTGCGAGCATCACGGCGACTTCCGCGTTTCCGCCGGCCCCGATCCCGACAGTCACAGGCGGGCAGATTTTCCCGCCAGCCTCCGTTATCGTCGATATCAAGGATTGGTAGAGCGCCTCCGCTCCGGCCGTAGGTTTAAACATGAAAAGCCTACTGTAGTTCTCGCTGCCCGCGCCCTTCACAAGGAGGTTAATCTCGATTCCGGGTTTTTCCGCAAGCTCGAAGTGTATCGTGTGCCGCATCAGGCTTGATTTTGCGTCGAGGGGTTTGCGGGTGATGGGATCGACGGCATTGACCCTAAGCGGGATTTTCCGCGTCGCCTCGTCAACCGCCTTCCTTATCGTTTCGCCAATGTCGAAATCCACTTTTCCGCCCAATTTTATGAAGAACGTGAAAGTCCCAGTATCTTGGCAAATCGGCGCCTTCATCTTCTTGGCCAGTTCGATGTTCTTCAGGAGATTTTCAAGCTGTAGTTTCGCGATCTTGTTCCTCTCCTTCGTCGCGCACGATTTCAGAGAACTCGTGACGTCTTTCGGCAATGTCGTCTCGGCGCGCCGAATCATCTCAACGATAGTTTTTTGGAATTCTTTTTCACCCATCATGGTTTCGGATAAACTTGTTTTCGATACTAAAGAGTGTTTTGGGACTTGGGCTACCGCAAGGCTATATCTTCAAAATAAAAGAGTTACCTGATGAAAATCGTCGACAAAACAAACGGCAAAATCGTGGCGGAGGAAGTGAAAGTTGCGGATAGTTTCTGGACGAAATTCCGGGGCCTCATGTTCAGAAAAAATTTCAAGTGCGGGGAGGCGATGGTCTTCGATTTCAAAAAGCCCGCCCGCTATTCCATCCACATGTTCTTCGTCAGGTTCCCGATAGATCTGGTTTACCTGGACGGCAGCTCGAAAGTCGTGGAAATCCGCGAAGGCATAAGGCCTTGGAGGTTTTATCGCCCAAAGAGCAAGTCCAGCAGTCTAATGGAACTCCCAGCCGGGACGGTTGAGAAGTTCGGCATAAAAATTGGGCATGATTTCGTCTTGCGTTAAAGTTTTAACCCCCAAAATTCAAGATATTTTGCTGGCTTGAGCGATGGGACGGAGGAATGTGTGAATGGAAGTCCCAAGGGCTCTCGCCGAAGCAGCGATTAGTGTTGCCTCAGCTGTTAATGCAGATGCTATTTTGCTCCAGTCCGAAACTGGCACGAATTGCGACTGGCTTTTGGACAAGATGCACAGCGATCACAAGCAGATAAAACTCATAGTCGCAACATCCAGCGACGAATGCCAGTCAAAACTCGCCAAAAACCCGGAAATCCATGTGGTCAGGGTGCCGGCGTGGCAGGCGGGGCGAATAGCAAGGGCGGGCCAGCTGGTCGCGCAGAGCCTGCAGCAGGGGGACATCGCCGAAGGACAGCGCCTCGTTTTCCTTCTGGGAGACGGCTGCCCTGATCGGACAGACCTGATAAAGGTCTGGGACGTCAAGGGCGACGAGTACGCCGCGAGTTTCCTATCAAACAAGGTCATGGCTTCCGTGGTGGAACTCGCCATAGAGCTCGCTTCGTTCACGACCGAGGACAAGAGGAGGATAGGGACGGCGTTCATGGTCGGGGACGCGAAGAGCGTCATGAGGTTCTCTTATCAGCTCACAATCGATCCTTTCCAGAATTACAAGGTCGACATCACAAATCGCAACCAGTGGGAGATAATCAAAAAGTATGCCGCGAGTTTCGACGGAGCCTTCGTGGTCGATTCCGAGGGCATGATAATCGCGGCGCAGCGCCACCTCAACGCCTTCATGCAGCAGTGCGACATCCCCATGGGGCTTGGCACCCGCCACCGCTCGGTCGCTTTGATGACGTCGGCCACGGCGTCAAAAGGAGTGACGGTTTCGCAGGAGGACGGGATGGTGCGCATTTTCGAGGGCGGGAAACTGGTCGCCAAGGTAAACCCGAGCAGCCAGATAGTAGAGTGTTTCAAAGAGTCCAAATAGGGAATCATTTTAGCCTCCTAGTGGATTTGGTTTTGAGGTGCATGCAATACTTGAAACTGGCCGAGGCGTTCGAGCGCCTGGAGAAAACTTCGTCATACTTGGAAAAGAACTCCGTCCTCGCCGATATTTTGAAGGAAGCGCAGAGCAAGGAAGTTGAGCAGGTTGTCTTGCTTTCTCTGGGCAGGCCGTGGCCACCTTACATTTCGAAAGAAACCGGAGTCGGGATGCAGCAGATAAAGAAGGCGGTTTCAGTCGCCTCCGGATATTCGATTTCGGAGATTGAGAAGATGATGAGGGACGTGGGGGATCTGGGAGAAGTCGCCCGCAAACTCCTGTCAAAAAAACGCCAAGTCTCTCTCCTGAAAGAGCAGTTGACCGTGAAGGAAGTCTTTGAAACAGTGAGACAGCTCGCGGAAATATCTGGTTCGGGCTCGGTTGACAGAAAAATAGAATCAATATCAAAACTCCTGACGAGCGCGGAACCTGTGGAAGCGAAGTTCGTCGTAAGGACGGTTCTGGGTGATTTGAGAGTCGGCGTGGCAGACGGAAGGCTCAGGGATGCGATAGCGTCGGCTTTCAAAGTGTCTTCAGAGACGGTGGAGCACGCATACATGTTGACGACGGACTATTCCCAGGTCGCGAAGGCAGCCGCGGAGGGCGGGGAAAAAAGTCTTGGCAAGCTCGGCGTTTCGGTCGGGCATCCGGTGAACCCGATGCTCGCGCAGCGCACGGAGAGCGTCGAAGAAATCCTGAAACGGATGAAGGGAAAATGCGCTTTCGAGATAAAGTTGGACGGGATTAGGATTCAGGTCCACAAGGATGACGATGAGATTTTCTTGTTCACGAGGCGGATGGAGGATTACACGAAGATGTTTCCGGATATTTTGGACTCGCTCAGAAAGTCAATCAGACTAAAGCGCGCGATCGTCGACGGCGAGCTCGTGGCGATAGACAAAAGCACCGGAAAACCAATGCCGTTCCAGGAAGTCCTGAAGCGCCGGAGAAAATACGAGGTCAAAGAGGCTGCGAAACAGATTCCTGTTGAGATTCACCTGTTCGACATTTTGCTTTCCGAAGACGGGATGCTGATGAATGAAAGTTACACTAAGAGACGGAAAATCCTGGAAAAAATAGCAAAGCCGGGGGAGCGCGTGAAGGTCGTCGAACAGAAAGTGCTTGACAATGCAGCCGAGATAAACGCGTTTGCATCACGGGCAATCAAGATAGGGCACGAGGGTCTCGTGGCGAAAGACCCAGACTCAACATATCGGGCCGGAAGGCGGGAATTCGTCTGGCTGAAGTTGAAACCGACGCTCGAGACGCTCGACTTGGTTGTGGTTGGCGCGCTCTATGGGAAAGGAAAACGCACGGGGTCGTTCGGAAGCTACTTGCTCGCGGCGTTCGACCAGGACAGCGAAAAATACAAGACGATAACAAAGTGCGGCAGCGGGTATACTGACGAGGACCTCGAGGATTTGACTAAGATTTTCAGGAAGATCCAGGTCAAGAAGCCCCACCCGGATGTTGAGATAGAGTTGAAGTGCGACGCTTACTTTGAGCCAAAAGTCGTTTTCGAAATAAATTACGAGGAGATACAAAAGAGCCCGGCCGAAAAGCACACGTCAGGGTACGGGCTCAGGTTTCCGCGTTTCGTCAGAATCCGTGAGGACAAAAAGCCCGAAGAAGTGAACACGATCGATGAGGTCATCGAGTTTTACAGGAAGCAAGAGGAAAGAAAAGCCAAATCTCGAGGCGACGTCTAGCTGACTTCCAACTGCGCAAGCAGCCTTTCCTCAAATCTCTGCAAAAATTCCTGGACGCGGCTCTCTTCAACCTGCGCGCCGCAAGCGACAGCGTGGCCGCCGCCTTCTCCGCCGACGGCCTTTGCCGCGGCTTTCATCGCCTTTGCCATGTCCAATCCCCTGAGGAAGAGGAGTTTCGAGCACCTGGCAGAGGCCTTCGCCATGCCGTCGGTCGACACTATGCCGACTATCGGCCGGTACGGGTCGGAGTTCGAGTTTCCGAGTGTCAGGCTCGCAATCGTGCCAATGAACGTTTCCTTTATCTCGCCTGTCGCGTCAAAATACTGTATGTACTCTTTCGGCCCGCGCTTCAGGCCGCTCGTTTCGACGAAGTCGAGGCCCTCCGCGATGTTGCGCCTGTGGTATCTTATCAGGTTCGACATCGCCCGGCAGTATGTATTGCGGTCTCCCTTCGCCACCTCCAAACCTATCAAGGGCTGTTCATGCCTAGCGGTGGAGTTCAAGCAAGTTGAAAATTCATCCACATCCTTCAGCATCGAGCGCTCGCTCTCTTTCTTCATCGTGTACGTTTCACCGACGACGAGGCTAGGAACGTATTTCACGAGATCGTCCGGGATGTTCGTGTAAGCGAGCGAAATCAGTTCAGATGCCAGCCTCTGTTTTTCCTCCGCCTTAAGGTCGACTGGGCGGCGCCATTTGCCGCCGTGTTTGAGGTCTATCCCGAGTTCCTTGAGCAAACTGACGCATCCGGCAGTGGAGTTGCTCACCCCAGGGATCGCCGGGTCAGAGAAGTATTCCAGGGATTTGAAAATAGGGCGAGAATGCCGTCCGTAAAGAAGAATGTCCATGTTTTTTTCGACAACTCCAGCGTCTATCGCGTCCTGCAGTATCTCCCTGTTGTAGCCCGAAAGACGCCCCCACGCATTTTGGATGTCGCCGATCGCGCCGACCATGGCCGTCGCCGCGAGGTCCTTGTTGCCAGCGTCGAGCTCGCGAGCGATCAGATATGCCATCCCGGCCCCGCTAATCTCGTGCATCCCATCGACACCGAACTTGTGGGCGTTCAGATGGACGAGTTCAGGCCAGCCGTCGACGTCCTCGGGCTCGTGATGGTCCGCGATTATCACATTTTTGCCTAGGAATTTTTCCCTGACGTTGCTCATCTGGGAGCTCCCGAGATCCGTGAATATCGTCAAGTCAGGTGCATCGATTTTTTTGAGGTTTTCCCTGTAAAGCATCCGCACAAATTTGACGTTGTGCTTAATATCCAGCCTGTCGAGGGCCTTTGAAATGACGGCCGCCGCGCAAACGCCGTCCGAGTCCATGTGGGAGACTACATCTATCGACGAACTTCTGTGTTTTCTTATAACCTCGGCGGCTTCGCGTGCAGTTTTCAACATACCCGTACCTGATAACTTTTTATTGTATGTTTGTAAATTTTGCGGTGGTGCACTTGCATAAATACTACGTATATATCGGAGCGCTTCTGATGGGCTGGAGCGGGCTGGCGACTGGTTTCAGGGCCATGATTATCGGAGATTACAACCCATACCTCGCGGCAACAGGTTTTTTGATAGGCGGCGCTTTGTTGGCATACTCCATTAACAGGCGGTTGAGCCATCCGAAGGGGAAATAGATGAGAACGATTGAACTTCGCGGCAAGGATGTTTTGATGATAGACCAGACTTTGCTCCCGAACGAGCTGAAAGTGATTAGGTGCCGCAGCGCGGAGGAGGTCGCGAGGGCGATAGAGGGAATGAAAATACGCGGGGCCCCGGCATTGGCGGCAGCGGCTGCGATGGGCTTGGCTGTGACCGCGCTCAGGAGCAGGGCGAGGGACAAGGCAAGTCTGATGGAGGAGCTTGAGCGCGCTTCCGAGAGGATAGCAAAAACGAGGCCAACCGCCGTCAACCTTTTCGTTGGACTTGAGAGAGCGATGTCGGCCGCGAGCGATGCAAAGGATGTGGGTGCCGCGAAGAAATCCGTTGCTTCGGAGGCTCAGCGGGCGGCAGAGGAGGATATCGAGGTCAACCGCGCAATCGGTCGAAACGGGGCTAAGCTGCTTAAAAATGGGGACACAGTCATGACGCACTGCAACGCCGGTTCGCTGGCGACGGTGGACTACGGCACGGCAGAAGGGGTCTTCCGCGCCGCTTGGGAGGCAGGGAAGAAGATCAAAGTGATCGCGAGGGAAACCCGCCCGCTCCTACAAGGGGCCAGGCTGACAGCCTGGGAGCTGAAGAGAGATGGAATACCTGTGAAGGTCATAGTGGACAGCGCAGCGGGGCACTTGATGGCGCACGGGCAGATCGACGTCGTTGTTGTCGGGGCGGACAGAATCGTCGCGAATGGCGACACTGCGAACAAGATCGGCACATACCCCCTTGCGCTCGTCGCGAAGGAACACGGAGTGCCCTTCTACGTTGCGGCGCCGCTCAGCACGATAGACATGAAGACCAAGAGCGGGAAAGAAATCCCGATAGAGTTCAGAGATCAGGAGGAAGTGGCCGTCTGGGGAACGAAGAGGTACGTGCCGAAAGGAGTTGAGGTCCTGAACCCGGCTTTCGACGTGACGCCTGCAAAATTGATCACGGCGATAATAACCGAAAAAGGCGTTGTTAAACCAAATGATTTGAAGTCCTTATTTGTCAAACGTAAAAATTGATTGCATGAGAATGAAAATTTTATTCGTCTCAATTTTGATTTTTGTTTTGGCTGCGGCGGTCGTCTCGAAACCTTTTTTCACCGGCACGGCCACTGAACCGTTCAGCGAAAACGTATCTTCTCAGCAACCGGCCGAAGCGTCGACATCTGATTATCGCGCTGAGGAATGGCCGATGGCGTTCCACGACCTGAGGCATACCGGATACACGTCGGCTTTCCCCCCATCTCCTTTGGAGAATGCAGTTAAACTGAAGTGGAGCTTTACCACCGGGTCTTGGATTTATTCGTCTCCAGCCATCGTCGACATCGACAATGACGGAAGCATGGAAGTTGTTTTTGGCTCATCGGACGAGAATCTTTACGCACTTTCGGGCGAAAACGGCGATTTGGAGTGGGTTTTCTCCGCCGACAACGTTATTTGGTCCTCTCCTGCAGTTGTTGAAACTGAAAACGGCAAGAGAGTGTTCTTTGGGTCAAGGGGTGGGAAGTTTTTCGCGCTGAACGCCGACAACGGCGATTTGGCATGGTCAGCCACTTTGGAAGGTGAAGTAGTTTCCTCACCAGCCGCCGCGGATATCGATAATGACGGAGTGGTGGAAGTTCTGATCGGGAGTGAAGGGATAAGATGGGGCGCGCAGCCAGTGGAAAATGGAAAACTTTACGCATTCACAGCGGATAATGGCGGCATTGAATGGATTTACACTGCCGACTCACCGATTCACCACTCAGTTCCGGCAATCGCAGATTTGGACACAGACGGCGGCATGGAAGTGATAGTTTCGTCTTGGGCGGGAACGATTTACGACATTTTAGGAGAAAATGGACAACTGAGCTGGTCTAACGATGTAGCATTGGATTCTCCAGCCAAATACCCAACTTCTTATTCTTCGGCCAGCATTTTGGACGTCGATGGCAACGGCGTTCTTGACGTAATGCTCGGAACCGATGAGAACAGCATTTTTTTGTACATGAATTCCAACGCTCTTCGTGATGTAATCCCCCTACCAAACCAAGTTCGTACAGTACCTTCCTTCGCAGACCTCGACAACGACGGAAATCTCGAACTTGTGGTTGGTCTTCATGAAGGAGAGAACTCGGGCGGGGGCATCGTCAGTATCGCCGCCGAAAATGGACAAATAAATTGGATAAACGAATTTGACGGGCCATCCTCGTCCACTCCCGCCATCGCAGATATCGACGGCGACGGCGCCATCGAAGTGATGATTGGAAACGATGATGGGAACCTGTACTGTTTCAACGGAAAAACAGGCGAGCTCGAGTGGAAATATTCAACTGGGGGCGTGATTCGATCGTCACCTGTGATTGCAGACGTTGACAACGACCGAGTGCCGGAGATACTGATAGGTTCTTATGACAACAGTCTTTACGTTCTTTCTCTTGGTTGAAAAACAAAATTTTACGCGCCGAACTTTTGAGTTTTCCCCATCAGGTTGGCCAAAATCGGCAAGAGGTCCTTGCCCCTTATCCTGCCAAGCCCACCCTCCGTCACTGAGCGCTCCCCGAACTCTTGGACATCATCCACGCGCACGCTGTCCCCAGAGATCAGCACCGGGACGGGGTCGCCAGTGTGGTCTTTCACGCTGACAGGCGTCGTGTGGTCTGCAGTGACTGTTATCAGGTCGACCTCGTCGATGAACTGGCTGAGGATAGCGTCGATTTTCTCGATCAATTCTATCTTCGCGCGAGCGTTGCCGTCGTGGCTGGCCTCATCAGTACCTTTTACGTGGAGCAAGACGAAGTCCTGGTCCTCGAAAGACTTCAGGACGACCTTTGCTTTTGCGTGCAAGTCGGTGTTGACACTGCCGGTCGCTCCCGGCACGTCGACAACCCTCATTCCCGCCAATCGGCAAACTCCTTTGACGAGGGCCGCCGCGGCCACACAGGTCCCGTCCACCCCGAATCTTTCCTTTATCGGAGTAAGGTGAGGAACGATTCCGCCGCCTCTCAGTAGCAGATAGTTCGCCGCCGGCAGATTGTTTTTTTTGCGCTCGACGTTCAGTGGATGCTTGTCAAGCGCGTCGTATGCTTTTTTTGAGAACTCGTTGAGTATTTTCGCTGTTTTCACAGCCCTGTTCCTTCGCACAACGTACTTCCTTATCCCTCCGGTTATGAGCGGGTATACCGGAAGCGTCGGTTGCTGTTCTTGCAAGAGTGGCGCGATTCTAAGCGGTTTTTTCCCGACTTCATGTGGGTCGGAGTCGGATACTTCGTGAGACAGCCCTTCCCCCCTCAACACGAAAGCGCCCCGATGACCTGTCGTGCTCTTGAAAATTATTTTCGCCCCTTTCACAGAAATTTTTTGCAGTTCTTCAGCGAGCGGTTCGGTCCCGCTTATCCTTCCAGCCCTCCTGTCCGTGATCGCCCCGGAATCGTCAACAGTCGCAAAGTTGGCTCTGAAAGCCACGTCACCTCCCTTCAGGTCGATTCCGGCCCCAGCCGCTTCGAAAGGCCCCCGACCGGTGTAAACCTCGTAGGGGTCGTAACCCAACAGCGCCAGATGAGCGGTATCGCTTCCAGGCGTTATCCCGGGCGCGATCGTGTCTATTATCCCGCACACGCCGTGTTTGGCGAGCCAATCCATGTTTGGCGTGTTCGCTATCTCTAGAGGCGTCTTGTTCGCCAGTTCCGGGACCGGCCTGTCCGCCATCCCGTCGCAGATGATGAGCAGCGTCTTCATATACGTCCCCTACAAGATAAAAATTGAGTAAAGAAAAAGGTTTGGTTGCGACTAGATGTCCGAGAAAAAACGCATTTTGCACGTTGGAATCGACGATACGGACTCGAAGAAAGGGATGTGCACGACATACGTAGGGGCGGTCGTCAAGGGGGAGCTTGAAAAGATAGGGGTGAAGATCGTCGGTCTACCAAAACTGGTCCGTCTGAACCCCGCGTGCCCGTTCAAGACCCGCGGCAACTGCAGCGTGGCCATGACTCTTGAAGTTTCAGACGAGGAAATACCGATGGTCAAAAAAATAGTTCTAGAAAAAGTCGGAGAGCTGGCAGAACTCAAAGTTGAAACGACGAACCCCGGCGTGGTTTTCTACAAGAACAAGGAAATACCGCCAGAAGTCAGGGCATTTTCCAAAAAGGTCGTGCGTGAAATAGTGAAGATCGAGGACGCGGAGAAAATCGCAGACGAAATCGGCGCGGATTTGCACAAGTTCAAGGTTGGTCGCGGGATAATCGGCGCTCTCGCAGCGATAGGGAACGTCCTCGAGGAAGACAGGACTTTTGAACTGATTGCTTATCGCACTCCCGAGAACAGGGGGCGCCCCAGGAAAATCGATGCCGAGTCGGTCTTGGCCATGAATTCAAAAATTTTCCCAGAGACCTTTGACAACCTGGACCCATCTACCGGAGAAATCAGGATAACGCCCCACACCCCATGCCCGATTCTTTACGGTATCCGCGGCGAATCAGTTTCATCAGTGGAATCCGCGCAAAAGATTGTAAAGGCAGGCGAGCCCATCGAACGCATGGTGATTTACATGACGAACCAAGGGACCGATGAGCACCTCAGAAAAGCAAAAATTTCCGAGATCAAGCCATTCTGGTCGGTTTCCGTGAAAGGTAAAGTTTCGTCGTCGCCAAAGATAATCCCCGGCGGCCACGTGATTTTCAACATTTCCGATGAAACAGGCAAAATCGACTGCGCAGCCTATGAGCCAACCCGCCAATTCCGCGATGTCGCGAAAAACCTGGCGGAGGGTGACGTCGTCATCGCTCACGGCGGCGTCAAGGAAAAGCCGGAAATTCCGCTCACGATTAACCTAGAAAAGATCGAGATATTGGCGCTTGAGCCCAAGTTCTTGAAAAGAAACCCGAAATGCTCCAAATGCAGCAAACGCATGAAGTCCGAAGGGAGGATGAAAGGCTATTCCTGCGTCAAGTGCGGGATCAAGGCACCGCAGAATTCAGTTGAAACGGTCCCGGTTGACAGGAGAATCGATGTTGGCAAATACGAGGTCCCGCCGCGGGCTAGAAGGCACTTGGCGCGCCCGCTTGTGAGGGAATACCGGGTCAAACCTCAAACACTGGAGTTCTGAATAAATTTATAGCGAGGAAAAAGAATTCTAGTTGTGATAACGTGCAAGTCAAAGTAAACCTGAGTTACATCTCGGCGGAGCGCTTCTGGGAGCACGAGCAGCAATCGCCAGGGCAGATTCACATTTCAACGAACGTCAATATAATCGGCGTCGAATCCAAGGGAGAGGGCCTGTCTGTGCCCTTCGTGGTCACGATCGGATATTCGCCGTCCGTCGCCCAGATTAACATAAAGGGGCAGGCGATGATTTCCGGGAATTCCGAAGAGCTTGACACGATAAAGAACGATTACAAGTCGAAGAAGACACCTCCGCCGATGCTTTTGCAACTGATCACCAGCACATCCCTTATCGAAGCAACAGTGATTTCCAGGACCCTGAACATACCGCCACCCCTCCCCCTGCCTTCCGTGTCGGTCCCGCAGCCGAAGCAGGACAAGGAGCGCCCCTCCTATGTCGGCTAACGAACAGCAGACCCAGCAAGTTCAACACAAGGACTCATTATCGAGGGGTTTCACAATTTTGTTAACGGGAATTGTCCTTATCATCATGGGCGCGATATTCATCAATACCGGGCTGGGGATCGTTAACTCGGACACAAGCGTTCTGATAGGGATGGTGGTGCTTGTGGCCGGTGTGCTTTTGATTTTTGCCGGCATAAGCAAAGTCTGGCCGCACAGCCTCTTCATGAACATTGTTCTGATAATCCTAGGTGCGATACTTCTTGTGGCAAGCGGTCCGCAGTTGTCAAAGGACTGGAGCAAGGCATTGTCAGGCATAATAATAAGCGCAATAGGTCTTTTCTTGATAGTTTTCGGTGTTGAGCTTTCAAAACAGGGCTGGAAAAAATATGCAAAAGTCTGAAAATGCGAAACATCAAGCTTTTTTTACTGGACGTCTATTTGTTTTGGAGTTGAATACCTGGTGAAAAAGTAGTGGTCTAATGGAAGTATCGATAAAGTTGCACCCAAAATTTAAGGATAAGATTGGAACTGACCAGTTAAAAATCCCGATAGATGAAGACGAGACGGTCGACACGCTTCTAATGAAAATAAGCAGGCGCTATCCCAGATTGGTCGAAATAATGCTGGATCCCACGACCGGCGAACTGCGCGAAACCCAGAGCATACTTCTGAATGGCAGGAGGATAAGAGGGATTCACACCAAACTTAAACACAAGGACGAGATTTCAGTACTGCCGCCGGAAGAGAAATAAAAAACGGACTATTTTTTCATCGTAGCGAAACCGAGTTCAAAAGCACGGATGTTTGCATCGATTGTCTTAGGCGGAACGTTGTCCCGTATGGCCTGCTTCAAAGCATCCATCGAGAACGGAAGCTCACCCGTGGCAGCCAACGCCCCCAGCATGACGGAGTTCACGGTCCTTATGTTGCCGGCTTCCTGGGCCACAGCGGTCGCGTCAACCTCGACCACCCTCCCGCCCAGGCTCTGAACAGCATTTTTTATCGCTTCCATGCTCGGGTATTCCGCCCTCCCGATGTTCACGTCAACCGGTAGCCACGGATGGATATTCGTGATCAGTACGCCGTCTTTCTTCAGGAAGTTCACGATGTTCCTTAGGCCCTCAAGAGGTTCCAGGGCCAGCACTATGTCCGCGCCGTCTTTCGGAACGAGCGGGGACTGCACCTCGTTCCCGATCCTGACGTGGCTTGCGACCGCGCCACCCCTCATCGCGGCGCCGAACGTCTCCCCGACCCTCGCCAGGAGTCCTTCGTCTATCGCAGCCATCGCAACTATGTGCGATGCAAGGATGCTGCCTTGGCCTCCAACTCCCGCGATTATCAAGTTCAGTTCTGTCATTATGTTTCCACCTTTATCGCGCCGAAGGGACAGACATCCGCGCATATCCCGCAACCGACGCAGAGTATCGGGTCTATCCCGGCCTTTTTCGTCTTTGTGTCGAACGTGATCGCAGGGCAGCCGAGTGCAACGCAGAGCCTGCACCCAGTGCAAACGTCCTTGTTGAATACCATTCTTTTCGCAGCGTACTGCTTCATCCTCTGGGCTTGTAGTGTGCAGACCCTGCTCGTGATGACGACCGCGAACTTGTCGCTTTTTAGCGCCTCCTCGATAGCCTGCTGTGTCGCCTTGAGATCGAACGGGTCAACGGTTTTTATGAATTCCACGCCGCATGCTTTCGCGACATCTTCTATGTTGAGGACCTTCGTGTCCTCTCCCGTGACGGTTTTCCCCGTGCAAGGGTCGGGCTGGTGACCAGTCATCGCGGTTATGAAGTTGTCCATGACTAGGAAGAGTCCCTTGCTCTTGTTGTAGACAGCGTTTATGACCGCCGGGATGCAAGCGTGGAAGAACGTGGAATCCCCAGCCACAGCAACGAGGGGCCCATCATTGTATTTCGCGTGATATTGCCCCTGCATCAGGCCTATTCCTCCGCCCATGATGTAGTTTGTGTCGAGGGTCTCGTATGGCGCCTCTATCGGATATCTGACGGACTCTGTCGCAAAGCTAGGTTTGTACTCCTTTCCAGACAGACCGTAACCACCCTGCTCGTAGCACCCGATGTCACCATTAACTATCGGGACTTTCCCGCCAACCTTTCTCAAAGCCTGTTTGAGCGCCCAGTAACTACCCAGGTGTGGGCAGCCTGCGCAAAGCGTGGATGAGCGCGGCGAAATCAGCTTTTTGACACCGGTCCTGGTTTTTTCTCTCGCCTCGTCGGGCAGCAAGGTCTTGCCCGTCAATTTCGCAATGCCCTGCGCGGCGATATCGATGTTTATCTCGCCAATTGCAGGCAAAGCACCGGTCTGTTTGCCGAGTATTTTCACTTCCGGCGCGACATTTTTCGCGATGGCATTCACCTGCATTTCTATTATCGGTTCGCCCTCTTCGACGATAAGGATCTTTTTCATAGATTTCAGCATCTTGCCCACGATTTTTTCCGGTACCGGTGTCGGCGTGCCGAGTTTCAGAAAAGCGACCTTTTCTTCAACGCCGAGTTTTTTCAAGGCATCCTTAGCGTAGCTGGCGCCTATCCCCGATGCGATGATTCCCAAGGTTTGCTTGGGTTTCAATTCAAGCTTGTTCCATGGAATATTTTCCATCTCCTGCTTGATCTTCGCCTGCTGTTCGTGTAGCCAGCGGTGTTTTTCGACCGCGCCCGGTGGCCCGTAGACGTTCCATCTCCAGCCCATCTTCCAGTGCTTGTCGAAGACCGGCTTGTTCTCCCTCTTTTCGATTTTTCCGAGCTCGACATCACCCGATGCGTGTGAGATTCTGGTCACGGAGCGGATAAAGACAGGGAGCTCAAGCCTTTCCGAAAGGTCGAATGCATATTTGCACATTTCTTTCGCTTCTTGGGCGTTCGCCGGCTCTAAACAAGGGATTGCGGCGTACGCCGCAGCGAAACGCGTATCCTGCTCGTTGGAGGAATAATGGGCGTCTGGATCGTCAGCAACCACTATCACATAGCCGCCCCTCACCCCGCCGTAAACAAGGGTCATGAACATGTCCATCACCCAGTTCAACCCGGCGTTTTTCATCGATGTCAGAGAGCGGACTCCGGCTATTGCCCCGCCAGCAGCCACTTCAAAGGCGACTTTTTCATTCGTCGACCACTCCGTGTGAAAACCAAGTTTCGGTGAAGCTGTTGCGAGCGTTTCCATTATCTCGGAAGAAGGAGTCCCAGGATATGCCGCGGCGAGGCCCAGCCCCGCTTCTATTGCGCCCCTTGCTATCGCCTGATTGCCCATCAAAAGAACTCGCTTTCCAGGGGTATCTTCAATTATAATATCGTCGAGTTTCGCCATTTAGGCACCTTCACTTTCTGGGGTTGCCGATTTTAAAGCTTTTTGAGTGGTCATTTTTTGGATTTATTGTTCGAAATTTTGATACGGTTCACTCGCAGTTTAATTTAATTATGTTTTGAAACAAAGTTGTATCGATGAACGTGAAATTCTGGGCAGCATTGGGGCTGGCAATTCTCTTTGCAGTGAATTTTGCCGCTGCAGAGGATAGGGGCCTCCCTACGGGTTCAAGGTCTCCAGACCCAGACTGGCCAGAAGCGCCCGAGGGATTATATGATAATATCTATGCTCCCGCGAACAGTTCCGAGGGCGCCACAGGCGTCCCGAATGCGGTAAGATTGGTCCTAACGATACTCGTGATACTGATACCGGTATTATTTATTTGGAATCAACTTAGGGGAATCCGCGGATCAGGCTCTCGAAACGTTCGCGTATTTAAAAAGTGACGCCAGGGCTTGCGCGCCTCTTGATGGGGACCTGTACGCCGCAATCTTCCTCGAAGCCATTTTCGCGAATTCTTCGTCCTCGGCTTTTCCGCCGCCAAGCATCACTGGGATGATGGGTTTCCCGCCCCCGAGGTGTTTTTCCACGACTTCCGTGATTCCTGGCATGGGGTCGCCGATTATAACTATCGCCGAATTCACTGTGTCCGACGGGAGTATAGTTGACAGCACCGAGTCATACAACTGTGAGGTTGCGCTGCCAGTCAGGTCCAAAGGGTTCCTTATTATGCATTCAGGGGGCAGTTTTTGTTTCAGGTCCTCGCCGATGTTCACAGGGAGGTCAACAACATTCAAACCTAGTTCTTCGCAGGCGTCGGTAGCAAGAATCCCCGATCCGCCCGAGCTCGTTATTATCAAAACGTTTGCCCCGGCCGGAAGCGGCAGAGCTGAAAGAGCCTTGCATGCGTCGTACATCTCGTCAATGCTGCTTGCTCGGATTATCCCGGCCCTCTTGAAAGCAGCGTCGAAGACACGATCTAGGCCGGCCATCGATTTCGTGTGGGATTGCGCGGCAACAATGCCCTTCTCCGTGCGCCCGCCTTTCAGGACAACGACAGGTTTTTGTTTGGTGATGCGTTTCGCAGTTTCTATGAATTTGCGGCCATCGCGCGTGCCCTCTATATAGAGGCCAATGACTTTCGTTTCGTCGTCCCGCCCGAAATATTCCAAGAGCTCGATCTCGTCGACATCGCACTTGTTGCCGAGCGCCACGAGCTTCGACACTCCGATGCCGTCATTTTCCGCCCAGCAACCGATTGCGGCAACAACGGTGCCGCTTTGCGAAGCAACGGAAATCGGACCCTTTACTTTGACAAGTGGCCACGTCGCGCAGAGCCCACTAGTCGTGCTGTTCACTCCTTGGCAATTGGGACCGATTATCCTGACTCCCGCGGTTTTGGCGTTGTCCATCAATTGTTTTTCTATCTGCGCTCCAGCCTCCCCGGTCTCGCGGAATCCGCCGGAGATTATTATCGCGGCCTTCACGCCCTTGACGCCGCAATCTGCAATCACGGAGGGCACGAATCGCGAAGGCACTACTATCACCGCGAGGTCAACTTGGCTAGGGATTTCTTTCACGGAAGTGTAGCATTTGAGGCCGAGAACATCAGGAGATTTAGGGTTTATCGGGTAAAGTCCGCCCTTGTATCCTGCGTCTATAATGTTCCTCAATATCTCGTGTCCCAGCTTTCCGGGCTCTCGCGAAGCCCCGACGACCGCAACACCAACGGGATCGAAGAATTCCTTCATCATTTCACCGGCCAGTTAGGACCTATCTTGAGTCCGGCCCTCTTGTCGATTTCCACGCCAGCCTTCTGCGCTTCTTCGATGACTTTTTCCTCATCAATCGTCTTCATCTTCCTATTTTGCATCAGTATTTTTCCGTCGACGATGACCGTGTCGACGTCGCTGCCGTTTGCGGCGTAGATAAGAGTCGATATCGGGTTCCTTACTGGGACGAGGTGGGGCTTGCGCATGTTGACAACAATCAAGTCGGCTATTTTTCCTTTTTCCAGCTGGCCCAGATCCTTTTTCCATAGGGTGCTCTTCGCGCCGTTCAGGGTCGCCATTTCCAAAACCTGCTCGGCTGGCAGGATTGTCGGGTCCAGGAGCCGCCCCTTTTGGATTATCGCGGCGAGTTTCATCTCCCTGATCATGTCGTAGCAGTCATCGCTGGGGCCGCCATCGCAGCCAAGGGCGACGTTCGCTCCCGCTTTCAGCATCTCGGGCACAGGTGCGAAGCCCGAGGCCAGCTTTAGGTTGCTCGCCGGGCAGTGGCAAACGGTGCTCTTCGTCTCTTTCAATATCCTGAAATCTTTTTCGGCCATCCAGACTCCATGCGCGTAGACGACGTGCTCGCCGACAAGGCCGCAGTGATTTGCGAACTCCATCGGAGTCATCTTGAACTCGTTTTTCATGTAGCGGACATCATCCTTGACCTCGCCAAGGTGCATGGTTATACCTGTCTTGAACTTTTTCGCATTGTATGCGATTTCTTGGAAATATTCGACCGTAGCACCACCGGGGGTCCTAGGTCCGAACCATACGTGGATCCTGTTGTTGGCCTTCCCGTGCCATTTCTTGTACATATCGATGTTTTCAAGCATCGCCGTCTTTCCATCCTCTCTCATGCTCTCGACGATCGCTTCCTGGAAGTCGGCGTATCCGGGAAGGTTCATCAGTTTTTTCGTCAGCATCGCGCGGATTCCTATTTTTTCAACTACTTTCGCAATCCCATCAATCCCATATTTCGTGTGCATTCCGCTTTCCAGGAACGTGGTCGTCCCCGATTTGATCATCTCAAGGCAGCATAACTTGGAGCTGATTTCGCCCTCGCGCGGCGTGAATGCCCCTTGGAGAGGGTGCACGCGCTCTTTCAGCCAGTGGACGAGCGACAGGTCGTCCGCGCAGCCGCGGAGAAGGGCCTGTGCCTGATGGACGTGGCAGTCGATGAAGCCCGGCAGGACAAGTTTTCCTGAGCAGTCGATTTCAACATCTGCGCGGTATTCCTTTTTCAATTCAGGAGTTTTCCCAACGTCAACAATCTTGTTTTCCTCTATTGCAACCGCACCATCCGTTACGATTTCGCGTCGCGCGTTCATCGTCACAATCGTACCGTTCGTCAGCAGAATATCAACCATGGAAACCTTACGATAGTGGCGCCGGAGTTTTTTAATCCTTTTCGGCATGGGTCGGCTACGCGGACGTTTTTATTTCACAAAGGGGGAAAAATCAGCAGCAACCGCAAGCTGGAAATCCGATAATCTCTCCCTTTTCCAGTTTTTCGATGTATTTTTTTGCTTGCTCTCCAGTCACTTCAATAGTGAATCCATCCTTGGTTTCTATACACTTCACCTGGCATGCAACTTTTTCAGTCATTTTTTTAACCTCCATAATATCGGGCATCCGATATTATCTGTAAAACAGAAACTTATAAACATATCGGTCGTCCAATATTTCACGATGAAGAAATCTGAGAGGGACATTTCAGAATATTGCGCATGCGACATGCGAGGCATGCTGTCGTTTTTGATTCTTTGGCTTTTATCAAAGAAACCCATGCATGGTCAGGAGATAGCAAATGAATTGGAGAAGAGAAGAGGTTTCAAACCCAGTCCAGGCACGATATATCCTGCGCTTAAAGAGCTGAAGAAGAAAGGCCTGATAAAGGGAGAAAGGAAGGGGAAGGTCATCGTATACAGTCTAACCGAAACTTCCCAAATAGAAATAACAAGAGCTTGCAAGTACTTCTGCAGTATTTTTGCAGATGTTTTTGAAAAGCACAGAGGGCGGTAGATATATGGAAATAATAATGGTCGGCCGCTCGAACGTCGGGAAGTCGAGCCTGATAAGAATGCTGACTGGCAAGGACGCACGCGTCGGAAAGCGCCCGGGCGTGACTAGGAAAATTTCCCGTTACGAGTTGGGGGAAATTGAAATCGTGGACATGCCGGGCTTCGGTTACATGGCGGGATTGCCGAGAAACGTTCAGGAAAAGATAAAGACGGAAATCGTCAAATACATCGAAACGAACAAATCCAAAATCATTTTCGCGATTGAGATCGTAGATGCCAGATCTTTCCTAGATATCGCCGAAAGGTGGGAGAAACGTGGCCAGATCCCGGTTGACATCGAAATGTTTGCTTTTTTACGGGAGCTTGGGATTGAAACAATCGTCGCAGTCAACAAGATTGACATAATCTACGACGATGAAAGAGACCAACTGCTCGATGCTATTAGCGATAAACTCGGCATGTCGCCCCCGTGGAGGCAATGGCTCGACACGATTGTGCCACTTTCGGCAAAGACAGGAGAAGGAATGGCCGACGTTAGAAAGTTGATAGGTGATAAGCTAACAAAAGTAGGAAAAGAAAAAAATTTGAAATATTTCAAGAAATTTTAGCTATTTCGAGAGTTTGCGGCGAGAAGGCACGTCAATCATTTTCTTGATGATATCCATGAGGTCAACGTCTATCTTCTTGCCTTTCCTCAGCTTGTCCACGAGGACCAGGGTGTCAAGACCAATCGTTATCATGTCCTTCTCCAGCTTCACCTTGTCGACCTTGCTGACGTCTATCGCGCCCTCTTTCTCCTGCGCGGCCAAAATAGCGAGAATTTCCCCGGTCAGAATCCTGTCGTCGCGCCGACCCTCGTAAAAGTCGCGCATCGTGCAGTAGACCGAGAACTCCATCGAGCTCGCGAGGACCCCCATGCGCTTGTACGATTCCAGCTTTGGCGTCGTGAACTCTGTTATAGGGGAGAACTGTGGCGTCTCTGCGAAGTAGAGGTCGTCCTTTGTGTGGGTTATCCCGACCCATATGTTCTTCAGCAGGTCGTAGCCGTGCTTCTTTGAGGCAGCAATCATCAGCGGGATCAATTCTGGGTTCGAAATCGCAGGATACTCCGGTCCGACGGCCGCCCTTGTCGTCCCCTCGTCCCTGACAGCGCCGGAGCTTATGACCAAGTCACCGATGCTTATGAAAGGTTGCAGAGCACCCGCTGTCCCGAGCCTGAGCATTGTCACCGGCCCCTCTGCCAACTCTATAGCTTCCGGTAGGATGATTGCCGTGCTCGCGGGGCCCATCCCAGTCGCGAACGCGGAAATTTTTATTCCCTCGTATTCACCGTGCAGGACGGTGTGGCCCCGGTCTCCCTCTATCAATTCCGGGTTCTTAACGAATTTCGCCATCTTTTTGATTCTTCCAGGAGACCCGCCGGATAAAATGTTTGGATGGATCTTGTCTATGTCCAAGTGGTAAGCCTTGCCAGTCGCCGTTTTGAAAGTTATCGTTTCCATTTCAATCCTCAAAATCGGTTGTTGTTGGGCGATTTATATGTTTGTGGCGGGGAGTTTTTTTCGTTTCAAAATCCCGGCCCGTTTATTCTCACGTGTATCGAAAGGTACTCGATGGTCAAGACAGCGTAATAGGCCGGAAGGAGTATTTCAATAAAAAAGTACACGTTAGCGTTAGCCGATGAAAAGTTCCAGATTAAAGTCGTCAGCAAGCCGAGGCCGACGGCGATTTTAGAAATAGTTTTTTCAACTCCTTTGAGCAATCCGTGAACGAATATCTGGGGCACGAGTATCGAAGTCAGAATAGGGGGCGTGTAAACGATTGCCGCGATTATTGATTCCTCGATCCCTGACAAGTAAAGTGAAGTGACAGAAATCGCAAAATAAACTATGGAAAGTGGGATTGCCCAACTAGCTATAACGAATGATTTTGGTTTTTTGGATTTTCTACTTCCCCACAGGATTGCCCAGCCAATCGTCCACAAAACGAATGTGAAAAGGAAAATGTATACGGCAACGTTTATCGGAACCCTGCCAAGTACCGAGTAAATGCGCGGCGCGGTGTACTCGGTTTGCATGAAAAATGTGAAGTAAAAAAATATGCTGAAGACGAAGAAGATTAAGAACGAGGCGATGAATAGGCGAAATGCCTACTTCACTTGTTCGCGTGGCCGGTCCTTTAGCATCCAAATCTGCTTTTTGGATTTCATTTCGGCACCTGATGCAAATTATTGTTCAGAATAAAAAACACCTACTTCCATCCTCGATCGTATTCGAAATTCGCGTCGACGATCTCAGGTATGCCCCCCCATGCGCCCAGGTGCTTGCCACGGATGATCAAGCACCCCCTGATTTTCTCGATTCCTTTTGCTCGCGCAATGCCAAGGCCAATGGATTTCTTCTCATCTTCGCCCACGACTGCGTTTGCTATCGCAGTGGCCGCGGCGTCGGCAATCGCAGCATCATCAGCGACCGCTACTGCTGCATCGGCCGCCCCAAAACTTATCGAGTGGCCAACAGTCCCTGAACTCGTGCAAACCCCTATCGGCAAATCCTTCACCCTAACAAGCATTCCAAGTTTTTCCGAAGTTTTTGCACCCCCCGCGAAAATCCCAACCCTGAAGTCGCTATCGCCGATGATTGCAATATCCCCGCCGTTCTCAATGAGTACGTTTTTCGCTCCAGCATCGATTGCAGCCTCGGCAGCGAGTTGGGCAATCGCGCCGGCGACCGCGGCGAAAGGACCAACCCCGGCGATTTTTCCCGCGTCGGCCATCATCTCGATGACCCTGTGATTTTTTCCCTCCAATTTTATCGGCTCCAGTGACCACCTGAAATCCGGGTTTTTCACGACGTAGCCCTCAATCTCTTGTCTGGCGATCTTCGCCGCATTGATGGCAGCATCCATCGCTTTCAAGTTGTCGGACTTTATCAAGAGGTTGGTCTCCTTGAAGGACCATTTTTTCTCGTACACCGAGTCACCTAGAACTTGGAAAGTTTGAGCGCGCGCACCGGGCAAGAGGGGACACATAGTTCACAATATATGCATTTTTCCTCGTCCAGATCGATCGACTTGTCGTGTTCCACATGCAGGGCGGCGGTCGGGCAGAGCGAAACGCAGGCCCCGCAGTCGAAACATATCTCGTGGTGAAGCTGGATCGCCTTCGTTATCTCCGTTACCTCGACGCCCCTTCTCTTGAACGATTCAATCAATTTATTCACTTCTGGGGTGGGCGCGTCCACCGAGATCAAAATTTCCCCGCCGTCCAAGCTGAATTGCGCGTACAGTATGTTCAGCATCAGCCCCGACTCTTTGATCACCGAGGATATGATCGGTTCTTTCGCCTTTTGCGCGCGGTATTTCAAAAGAATTTTCTTTATCATCGCCTCACCTTTCCGAGCAACCTCGTTATGTCGTCGCTTGTCAGAATGCCCTTGAGTTCGCCTTTTGAGTCAACAACAGGAAGTCCCGATATTTTGTATTTTTCAAGTCTCCTTGCTACGGCGTCCACAGGCTCGTCTTCTCTTGCGGTGACAACTTTTTTCGTCTGGACATCCGATAATTTTTCCTTTCCAGTGCCGATCGCCACCGCCAGATCCCATGACGTGACTATCCCGACGAGTTTTGAACTTTCATCAACGATAGGTAGATGGTCGAATCCCTTGTCCGCGAATAACCTGGCAGCATAGACGATCGAGTCATCCGGGCCAGCCGTTATCACATTACGCGTCATCACATCTCTCGCGAAAGGGACGGCAGCAAGCTGTTTCATTGGTTTGAACACCTGATCTGTCGGCAGCCTCTGCACGTTCTGCGACAGGAAGAACTTTCCTTCCTCGATCCATCTCTTCAGCTCGTTCGCGACCCCCCTCGCACGCTTCAGGCTGCTAAGAGAGCTGACGGGCACATCCCTTCCGTTGATGTCTATCTTCCCGTATTTCAACTCGGCGTAGCTCACTTCCTTCAGGATCGGCCTGTCCCGTCTCGGGATGCCATAGTCGGTCAGGTTCGTCTTTATGTCATCATCGCTGATCCCCGTGGTCTTCGCCACGCGCTCGTTTAGTATCGGGATCGGAATCCCGAGCCCCAAATACAGCGTCGTCCCGTATTTTTGCATCGTCGCGCCCCTGAGATATCGCGTGTCCATGTTTTTGAGATTTCCGATCGTCATGATGTTCCCCATCGCTTTCGTCGGCGCGTGCTGGGTCCCCTCCCAGAAAATGTACCCCTGCGTCCCTCCCAGAAATATTCTGGTGCCAATGCCTATGGTCTCGTAGTTCGGGTCGTTGTGCAGCGGGCTCAAGCTTCCCGAGCCCGAACATGTCACGTTGCCGTAATCCGGGAGCAAGATCCCCATGTAAGTGTAAATCGTATCGTTCCTGGAGTTTGTCGCGGCCACGTATCTCTGGTACGCGTTGCGCGGGTTGCAAAGCACCGCTTGGTTGATGTCATGCTTCGTGACGTTGATATCTATCTCCTTCCGCGGATAGCAATCGGTGCCGTAAGCGGTGGCCCTGACGTGTATCTCCTTCCCGTTTACCAGGTCTTCGATGACGTGCCCCCCGCCGTACTCGAAGCCATCCTTTTCGCTCAACTGCGTCGCCCCGATGTAAGCGTCGACGGCGGCCACGCCGGTGTACGCCTCGACATCGTTCAGCCAGACGCGCTGCATCTTTATCGGAGGATCGGAATGACCAAAATTCAGCCATGCGCCGGAGCTGCACATCGCGCCGAAAGTCCCCGTCGTGACGATGTCGATTTCCTGCGCGGCCTTTACTTCACCCTTTTCCCTGACGATGTCGACCATTTCTTCCGCAGTGACGACGACGGCGTCACCGCGCCTAATCTTCTCGTTTATCTCGGCCAGCGACCTGTTTACCTTCGTTTCCAACTCGACACCAACACTATTGAAAAACTGTATTTAAATTCTTGATTTTTATTACCCGCAGGAATAATGGAGTCTTTGGAAAAACTTAAACTCGGAAGAGATTACAGTTTTTGATTGCAATGAAAATATTGCCGCTATCAAAGATACATCGGAAATATGGGGCGCAGATGGTCGAGTTCGCCGGGTGGGAAATGCCGCTCAAGTACATCGCAATCGCGGACGAACACATGGCGGTAAGGGGTGCGGCGGGGATTTTTGACGTCAGCCATATGGGGGAGTTCAAGATTCGCGGCAAGGGCGCACTTGCACTTTTGCAGAAGGTCACGACGAACGATGTTTCGAAGCTCGCGATTGGCGCCGCACAGTATTCCACGGTTCTGAACGAGAGGGGCGGAACGAGGGACGATGTCGTTGTTTACAGGATGGGGGAAGAAGACTACATGCTGGTTTGCAACGCTTCGAATGTGGAAAAGATAGGCGGTTGGATAAGGAAGCACGCGAAGGATGTCGAAATCGAAGACGTCACGATGACCACGGTTCTCTTGGCTATCCAGGGGCCGAAAGCCCTGAAGATTTTGCAGAAGATTTCGAGCATCGACTTGTCACAGATCAAGAGGTTCAAATGGGCCTGGGGAGATGTCGCGGGAATAAAAGTCGTCGCCAGCCGCAGCGGTTACACAGGGGAGGACGGCATAGAACTTTATCTCTACGACGTGCCCCAATCGAATCCGGCAATCGCGGAGAAATTATGGGAGGCGATTATCAAAGCAGGCGCGCCCGAAGGGCTCAAGCCGTGCGGACTCGGGACAAGGGACACGACGCGCCTAGAAGCCGGGCTTTGTTTGTACGGGAACGATTTGAACGAGGAGATTTCGCCGCTCGAGGCGAAGATAGATTTCGTTGTAAAGTTTGACAAGGGAGATTTCATAGGGCGGGAGGCTCTGCTGAAACAAAAGGAAAATGGGCTGAAGAAGGTCAAGGTTGGGCTGCGCATGATCGAAGCGGGCATTCCGAGGAAGGACCACAATATTTTCAAGGACGGCGTGGAAATCGGTGTTGTGACATCAGGGACGTTCTCGCCTCTCATAAAAGTCGGGATAGCGATGGGGTTCGTAACACCAGATCTGAAAATCGGCGACCGGGTTTCGATAGAGATACATGGAAACAAAAAAGCGGCAGAAATCGTCAAATTGCCTTTCTACGACACCACCAGGTATGGCTATTCTAGAGTTGCGAGTGTCTAAGGCGCGGCACAAGAAGTGCTATTTTGTCTCAAACTTGGAGAAGCGGTAGCCCGTATTTCAAGACCAGATATGTGCCAAGCAAGAATAGAATCGTGCAACAAACCATCAACAAAATTCTGTGTTCTCTTGTCCCGAGAAATTTTCGCCCTCTTGAAACGGAATATGAGACGAAAGAGAACCACCCGAGGTCCGCTAGGAAATGCCCGACAAGCCAGAAGGCGACCCCCGCCACCGATGCGACAAGGTACGCTTCCATGAGCATCGCGAAGCCAACAGCCGTCCACCAGATCAACACAGTCGGGTTGAATACCGTGCTGAAGAGAACGCCGCCTGTGACAGGTTTGTATGCTGTTATCGCCAAATTTTCAACGCCCAGTTTTTTGAACAAATTTCTCACGCTCATCGCGCTGAGTATTATCAGGAGCACCCCTCCCAGAACTCCGAGAACGCTTTGGAAAGTCAGATTTTGGAAAAGAGTGCTCAGCCCCAGAAGGAGGAGCAGGAGAAGGACTATCTCGACCAAAGTGTGCCCCAATACTGTGTACGGCCCGACGCGCTTTCCCGACACGGAAGATTTCGCGACAACGTATGTGAGCATAGGTCCCGGGATCAAAGCCCCAGAAAGCGCCACGAAGAAGCCAATCGGCAACTGGATAAGCGCACTAATCATTTTTGTTCCTTGATGAACATTTCGTAAAGCCCTTATATATGCTCGGTAATCTGATGATGGTGCGATGAAGCAGATAAAAATCATGTTGCCTGAGGAAGAAATTCCAAAGTCTTGGTACAACATTCAATCAGATTTGCCAACTCCTCTTGACCCACCTTTGAATCCAGCGACGAAGGAACCCATCGGCCCCGAGGCCTTGGCGCCGATTTTTCCGATGGAACTCATCAAGCAGGAGGTCAGCCAGGAGCGCTGGATCCACATCCCTGACGAAGTGAGGGAAGTTTACAAGATTTGGCGCCCGTCGCCGTTAATTCGCGCGGTAAGGCTGGAAAAAATGCTGAAGACCCCTGCTAAAATTTACTACAAATGGGAGGGCGTAAGCCCGCCAGGAAGCCACAAGCCGAACACAGCGGTCGCCCAGGCATACTACAACATGAAGGAGGGCGTGCAAAGGCTCGCGACCGAAACCGGCGCCGGCCAGTGGGGAAGCTCACTCTCATTCGCGACGATGCTCTTCGACATGAAGTGCACAGTCTACATGGTGAAGGTCAGCCACGAGCAGAAACCATACCGCCACATAATGATGGCGACTTGGGGAGCAGAGTGCATCGCAAGCCCGAGCAACAAGACGAAATACGGGCGGAGCGTCCTGAGCAAGGAGCCGAACAACCCCGGAAGTTTGGGAATTGCGATTTCGGAGGCGATCGAGGACGCGGCCACTCACGACGACACAAAATACTCTCTGGGCAGCGTGCTCAGCCACGTTCTTCTCCACCAGACTGTCATCGGCCTTGAAGCAAAGAAACAGATGGAAATAGCCGGAGATTATCCGGATATCATCTATGGCTGTGTTGGCGGTGGAAGCAACTTTTCGGGTCTCGCTTTCCCGTTCCTAGCCGACAAACTGACTGGGAAGAAACCTGAGCTCAGGGCGGTGGGCTGCGAGCCGAAAGCCTGCCCAACCTTGACGAAAGGAATTTACGCGTACGATTTCGGCGACACCGCTGAGATGACTCCGTTACTCAAAATGTACACCCTCGGCCACACTTACATTCCCCCGCCGATCCACGCGGGCGGCCTGCGATACCACGGAGACGCGCCTCTCCTTTGCAAGCTCGTCAAGGACGGGTTCATCGAATCTGTCGCATACAACCAGAACGAGGTTTTCAAGGCCGCGCACATGTTTGCGAAATCCGAGGGGATAATAATCGCGCCCGAGACGGCCCACGCCGTGAAGGCGGTTATTGACGAGGCGTTGAAGTGCAAGCAGACGAAGGAGGAGAAGGTGCTCCTCTTCAACAACAGCGGGCACGGGCTTCTCGATCTCGCGGCTTGGGATGGCTATTTGAAGAACAAGCTGACGGACTACGAGTATCCGAAAGAGCTCGTGAAAAAGGCCATGGAAAAAATACCGAAAGTTTGAATATTTTCGCCCCTCAGTCCGCCCATCAATCAAATCATCGTTTTCTCAGACGATGTCGTGACATCATGGGGGCAGATAGAATTTGATTTTTGGCGATAAATCGGTTTCGGTATTTCAGAGCAGTTTGATCTCAGCCAACGTTGAATAAATCGGACCCTGCGGCGTGAGTTTGCTCTGCTTCAGTTCAATACCGCTGACCTCAACCAGCCCAAAGTCCTCGTTTGTCCTTTCCTTGATTGACTCGACAAGATTCACCTTGTCCTTCACGAACTTGACCCGCGCAATCGTCGCGTGCGGATGGAAGCTGTCATCCAGAACAAACCCGAGATTCTTGAGCGAAGAGTCTATTTTTCTCTGGATTTCGATTATTTTTTCGCGCCCCTCATCGACACCAGCCCAGATCACCCTCATGTTCCGCAAACTCTGGAACACGCCGATTCCTTTTATCCGAGTGTTAAATTTCTGAACGCCAGAAACGGCACTTTCCAAATTTTTTGTGACGTCCACTATTTTCTCTTCGGGTACCTCCCCCAAGAACTTCAACGTCAAGTGGATGTTCTCGGGCTCGACCAGTTTCAGGCCCGCCGCCGGGAGCGAACCCTGGACAGAGATCAGCTTTTGCCTGATTTCTTCGTTCAGTCCAATTGCGACAAAAGCTCTTACCACGCGAAAACCTCACTTCACGAATTCAACAACGGTCGGGATTTCCCTGACGCTGTTGATTATGGCGTCCGGCTTGTACTTCTCCAAAAGCTCCTTCCTCATCAAGCCGGTCATGACACCGACGGTCTTCGCCCCGACCTTCTTCCCGTCCTGAATGTCGTTCCAATAATCGCCAACAATGACGCATTCCTTCGGGTCGACTCCGAGTTCTTTGGCCACCTTTTTGAATATCTCGGCCTTTGAGAAGTGGTGCCCCTTTTCAAGATCGCCCACGACATCGTGCGCCGTGACGACCGCCTTCACAAAACTCGCCACCCCATACCTTTTCAGTTCTTTCCTCAACTTGTCGGAGGGGACTATGCAGCTCGTGATGACTGCGATTGGGACCTTCTTCTCGTACAACCCCTCGAACAACTCTTTCACCCCCGGATAAGCGGAGCATTTTATGTCTCCCTCCCGGTATTTCCAAAGGAACTCCATCCAAAAATCGTGAAGCACCTTCTCGCGGTCTGCGGCATCCTTGTGCGCGACCACGTCATCCAAAGTGTCAGCCACGTACTGACGGAAGAACTCATCCCACTCTAGTGGTCTTCTCCCATTTTTTTCCATAAGCTCGTTGAACACGGCGAAGAACCTGTCCAGCGTGTCGACCAACGTGCAGTCCAAGTCGAATATCGCCGCCTTAGCTCTTATCATTCACAAAACCCTGTTTACTTCTTGCGCTCGGGAACCACGTATTTTCGCGACATTATCCCGCCTATTGCCGCAAGGCCCATTCCGAGAACCAGCAGACCGATTCCTACCCCTGAGTTCGCCGCTGACAATCCTTCACCACTGATCGTGCCACCGAGGACGACAGCGAGAGAACCTATGACCAACACCAGCCCCAGAACTACAAAACCCAGTATATAACCAGGTGCGCCTTCAGGTTTCTTCTGTATCAAGCCTTTCTTTGCCATCAGTTCACCTCCATAACCCTACCTACTTCCGAATAAAATAGATTTCCTCTCGGCCTTTAAACGTTCTACTGATACCGAATACTGCACTTTCACGCTTCCAACCTGCTCATCTGGGCCGTGGCTGTCGCTCCCGCCGGTCACGATGAGACCGTATTTGTTCGCGACATCCATGTATTTCTTGTTCTCCTCCGGACCATGCATTGTGTGATAAACCTCGATTCCTTTCAGTCCCGCGTTCAGCAATTCTTCGAACTCCGCTTGACTCATCTCGGAATATTTCATGTGGGCAACGACTGGAATCCCTTTCAGCTTGGTTATCTGCGCGATGGCGTCCTTCGGGTGCATCTCGTACTTACCTACGTATGCGGGCATCCCGAACTTAAGGTACTTGTCGAACGCTTCCTGGTAATCTTTGATATATCTCTTTTTCAGCATCAGCCTTGCGATGTGCGGACGGCCGACCGCGCCACTCCCCGTTTCGTTGATCACCTCCTCGAAACTGATGTTGAAACCCAGATTTTGTAGCTTGACAACCATGAGTTCGGCTCTCCAGACACGGACCTCCTGAATCGTCTTGAGAAGGGCTTGGAAGTGCTTGTCCTTCCAATCGTAGAAATACCCGAGCATGTGGACCTCCATGTTCTTCAGCTCCGTGCTGAGCTCGATCCCTGGCACAACCTCGACGCCGTATTTGTCCTCAAGCTCGAGCGCTTCCTGCACCCCGCCGATGGAATCGTGGTCGCAGATTCCGACAGCAGCCAGCCCGGCTTCCTTTGCATGAATAAGGACTTCTTCAGGAGAGTACACGCTGTCCGAGAAATTCGTGTGCACGTGTAGGTCCGCGTATCCTTCCATGCTCTCGGTTTAAACAACGTCGTCCCCTCTTTAAACCTAACTTTTAAGTCGAAGATGGGAAATTTTAGTCGATGAAAAAGGCGGTTTGTTTGTTATCGGGAGGGCCGGACAGCGCCACGGTCGCGGCCATTGCGAAGAAGGAAGGGTACGAAGTGCACTGCCTGTCATTCGACTACGGGCAGATAGCTTCCAAGGAACTCGACAGCGCAAGGAAGGTCTCGAGGCTGATTGGCGTGAAGAACAAGGGCATCGACATCACTTTCCTGAAGGACATTTACGGGCCGGGCGTGACGGCGCTCACTGACAAGAAGATGAAGATGCCGGGAAAATTTGAGCCGAGCGTCATAGTCCCCTTCAGGAACGGGATACTTTTATCGATAGCGACCGGTTACGCCGCTTCGATAGGCGCCGAGGCGATATTCTACGGACCGCAGCTCGGCGACGCCCCGTTCTATCCCGACTGCCGAGACGAGTTCGTCAAAGCGATGTCTAACGCAATCAAGCTCGGCACCGACCTGAACATCGCGGTAAGGAACCCGATAGGGAAAAAATCGAAGGCAGAAGTTTTCAAACTAGCCGCCAGGCTCGGAGTACCTCTCGAGCAGACGTGGAGCTGTTACCTGAACGGGAAATACCAATGCGGGAAATGCGAGTCGTGCAGGAACAGGATCAACGCCTTCAAAAAAGCAGACATAGATGACAGGACACGTTACCAGAAGTGAATCCAGAAAGCTAATATCTCGCCCATTCCAAGGATAACCGATGTTGCTGGATGAAGAAGTTGCGCGCCTGATAAATGCTCCTGAAAAGGCACTCATGCTATTGAGCGAGCCGGACAGGGTCGTCCATTTCAGGCTTCGAAGGCATTTGCCTCCCGGCTACAAGCTGATCCACGCATACTTGGTTTACCACAACACCGCGAGAGGTCCCCCTTGCAAGGGCGGCATCAGGATGTCAAACGACGTGACGCTTGAAGAGACCACGCAGCTTGCGGAGTTGATGACGTACAAGAACGCTCTGATGGACCTGCCTTTCGGCGGGGGAAAAGCTGGGATAGTCGCAGACAGCAAGCTGCTCCGCGCCTCTAAAGCCGTGATAATGCACGGCTTCGTTCACGAGGTCAGACATGAACTGATTTCGGGGAACTACGTACCTGCGCCAGACCTGGGGACTGGTCCCGCCGAGATGGCCGACATTTTCTCGGAAACGCATTTGCGCGAATCGGTCACGGGAAAACCTGTTGGGATAGGGGGTCTTCCGGGAAGAGCGGAAGCAACGGGAAAGGGCGTTGCAACTATAGTTGAGAGATCGGTCGAGGAATTCTTGAAGAAGGACTTGTCCAACACCACTGTCGCAGTCCAAGGATTTGGAAACGTCGGGTCTTGGACTTGTTCATTCTTGGAGGAAAAGGGTGCAAAGATAGTCGCGGTCACGGATGTCGATGGGGGCACGATGAATCTGAACGGCATCGATATCGCGGAACTCAAGAAATATTGCGCCGAGAAGGGCACGGTCAGCGGTTGCGGAGGAAAATCCCTGAACAAGGAGGATATTTTCAAACTCGACGTGGATGTCCTGGTCCCGGCCGCGATCGGAGGTGTGATATCCGGAGATAATGTCGCGGATGTGAAGGCCAGCCTTATAGTTGAGGGCGCGAACGCCCCCACTACAAAAGAAGCCGACAAAGCCCTTGATAAAAAAGGAGCGGTCGTCGTCCCAGACATCCTGGCGAACGCCGGCGGTGTCGTTGCCAGCTATGACGAGTGGCGAAAGGCAAAGTCGGGCAGCAAGACAAAGAAAGAGGAGACGTTCAATACTGTGAGAGAAACGTTGTTGGAAGTTTTCGACGAGGTGCTCGATTTCTCTCAGAAGAAGAAGGCATCGTTAAGAAAATCAGCGCTCGCGGTGGCGACTTTGAGACTAATCGATACGATGTCAAGTCGTGGCTGGTTATAGAATCAATTTCAAAGATGGTATTTCGTCTTGCTCTCGTTTTCCACGATTAGCTTCCCACCGCTTATCACTTGGGCAGGGATGTCCTGGTAAGTCAGAGCGCCGTAAACATCTTTCTGGTTCAAGACCACTAAATCCGCACGATTTCCAACTTGGAGCCCGTAATTTTTCAAGCCCATGACTCTCGCACCGTTTTTGGTTATCATGTCGTAGAGCATCTCCATGTCGGTCAGCGTCGTCGCCCAGAGTAGGTGTGATGCCAAGAAAGCGACTTCAAGCATGCTGTTCCTACCGTACGGGTAGTATGCGTCCGCTATGTCGTCCTGCCCCAGAGCGACCGGCACGCCCGCCCTCAGCAGGTCCTTGACCCTCGCGTGAAGGGGCCCCGTGTGCGGGTCGGAGACAACACCCATCCCTGCCTTCTTCAGAAGAGCGGTGTACTTTTCAAAGTAAGGTCCGGGGTAGAGCTGCATCGCCCGCGCGTGGCAAGCCTCAACGCGTCCAATCCACTTCTCCTTGATTGCCTTTACGGCCAGCATCTCGGTCGTCTTCAGGGTTGCGTCGCCGGCATCGTCAGTCAGCATCGCCACGTCCCGGTTGTGGTCCTTAGCAATCTTGAACATCAAATCTATGTGCTTGCGCGCATCATCGTCAGTATACTCGATCCACGGGATGCCGCCGACGACATCCGCGCCCATCTCAACGGCCTTCCTGACGAGCTCCTCGCTGCCCGGGTCCCTGACGACACCGTCCTGCGGGAAAGCCACAACCTGTATTTCTGCCACGCCCCTGAACTCGTTCTTCAGCTTCAGGATTGCCTTTATCCCTTCGAGTTTCGCTTTCGTGTCGGTGTCGACGAACGCCCGGTAATAAAGGGTGCCGTGCTTGAGCCCAAGGAGGAGCGCCCTCTTAGCGTTTTCATAGATCCAGCTTTCATGATATTTCTTCTTTACCATCGAGGCCAGTTCGATAGCGACCATCGCGGTGCCCATCTCAGGCGTCTGGTACATCTTCAGGGCCTCTTCGCCGACCATCTGCAAAGTGTAGACCTTACAAAGGTGCATGTGCGGGTTCACGTAGGGCCCTGTGACAAGGTTGCCCTTGGCATCGATATCTCTCGCGCCATTCCCCACCTTTTTTGAAATCTTCGATATCACTCCTTTCGTTATCCCAATATCTAGTGTTTTATCGGGGTGCTCGCGCGTTTTCGCGTTTTTCACCACAAGATCAAATTTCTCAACCATTCAAACCCTCAAAAATTAACAATCCTGAATATATGAAGATATCCCACGGAGTTATTTCTTCCAAAGGGCGAGCCCGGTGGTCTTGTCCTCTGCCCGCTCCAATCTCGGCCCCACAAGTTCCTGGAGGTGGAGTTCTGCCGCGAAAACCGTCCCTTCCAGCATATGCCCCGCCTTCGTGTTTGCGTGCTCGTCCGCGAGAACGGCGTGTGCGTGCACAAAGGGCGAATTTTTGTAAATAGAGACGTTCCCTATGCAGCTGGCTATCTCGTGCGCCCCCTGAATCTCAATCACGCGATATTCCTTTTTGCGTTGGTCGTAGTACGCTATTTTTGCCCTCTGGAGCGCTCCGACCAGGGTGAAAGTTGCCATTTGGATCTTGTTGTTGGCCGCAAAATCCGTGATTTCTTTTATCACGTCTGACTTGTGCGCTAGCCTGACCAAAAAAACCCGCCCCGTCTTGTACTCTTCACTAGTCATTTT
>DYTO01000031.1:0-9537 GCA_020725895.1 Candidatus Hadarchaeum sp.
GTGGCCGAAGTGAGCCCGGGGGTCACAGAAGATGTGACTGCCGGTATTATCGGTGCTTTTTCAGCACCTTTTTTCTCGGCATTTTCAGGTTTTGTGGCCGGTTTGGCTTCCAGCGGCAGGCCCTTCGCCGGGATCTCCGAAAGGATGTCCCCGAGCAACCCGCCGGACCCGCCCAAAAAGCCCAAATCAGCTGCCTTTTTCTTGCCTTTAACGGCCGCTTTCTCCTTTTTCTTAGCCAATTTATCCCGTTTAATCTAAATCAAACATGGTTAAAGAGTTTGCTTTTTGTCCCGTCCGTAAGGTTTAAATTCGCGTAAAATTTTTAGATATAAGGTGATTTTGCGAGCGCAACGTTGGGTGGAAGGCCGGTACTGGTGTTGTCCGAAGGGACGAACAGGATGCTCGGCCGAGACGCCCAGAGGATGAACATTCTAGCCGCGCGAGTCATAGCGGAAGCTGTCAGGACGACCCTTGGCCCCCGCGGAATGGACAAAATGCTAGTCGACACGCTGGGCGACGTCATAGTGACGAACGACGGAGTTACGATTCTCAAAGAGATGGAGGTCGAGCACCCTGCCGCGAAAATGCTAGTCGAGGTCGCGAAGACTCAGGATGATCTTGTAGGCGATGGGACTACCACGGCCGTCGTGATTGCTGGGGAGCTGCTCCACGAGGCGGAAAAGCTCATGGACCAGGCAATTCACCCGACAGTGATTGCCGGCGGTTATCGGATGGCTGCCCAGAAGAGCCAGGAAATCCTGAACCAGATCGCCGAGCCCGTTGACATCGCTGACGAGGACTCGCTAAAGAAAATAGCCAAGACTTCGATCACCGGAAAAAAGGCCGAGAGCGGGCAGGATGTACTGTCCGACTTGGCTGTGAATGCCGTGAAACAGATTGTAGACAAGTCGAACGGCAAGTACATCGTGGACATCGACAACATAGGCGTCGAGAAGAAGCACGGCGGGAGCATCAACGAGTCCCAGCTCATCCAGGGCGTCATCGTGGACAAAGAAAGGGTTCACCCGGCGATGCCCAAGAGAGTCAAGGACGCGAAAATAGCCTTGGTGGACACGGCGTTGGAAATCAAAAAGACCGAGACGGACGCCGAGATCAGGATAACTAGCCCGGACCAGCTCCGAGCTTTCATAGACGAGGAAGAGACGATATTGAAGAAGATGGTGGACAAGATAATCTCGACGGGGGCAAACGTCGTGATCTGCCAGAAGGGAATCGAAGATATAGCGCAGCACTACCTCGCAAAGGCCGGGATATACACCGTCAGGCGCGCGAAAAAGTCGGACATGGAGAAGCTTGCGCGCGCGACTGGCGGGCGAGTGATCTCGAACCTGGATGACTTCACGGCGAAGGACCTGGGCAAGGCGGGAATAGTCGAGGAGGTCAAGATTGGCGACGACAAGATGACTTTCGTTAAAGAGTGCAAGGACCCGAAAGCGGTTGGCATCCTTATCAGGGGCGGGAGCGAGCACGTGGTCGACGAGGTCGAGCGTGCGATGCACGATGCTCTCTGCGTGATTGCGGCCGCTATCGAAGATGGGAAAGTCGTGATTGGCGGAGGCGCGCCCGAGGTCGAGCTCGCGAAGAGACTGAGGGAATACTCGCAGACGGTCGGTGGAAGGGAGGCCCTCGCGATAAACGCGTTTGCGAACGCGGTCGAGGCGATTCCAAGGACTTTGTCCGAGAACGCGGGTTTGGACAGCATAGACATACTTGTCGAGCTGAGGGCCAGGCACGAAAAGGCCGACGGGAAATACTGGGGAATCGAGGTGTACGAGGGGAAGATAAAAGACATGTCGAAGCTCGGCGTGGTCGAGCCGCTCAGGACGAAGACCCAGGCGATAAAGTCTGCCAGCGAGGCGGCGATAATGATACTCAGGATAGACGACGTGATATCTTCATCAAAGAAGGGGATGCCGAGGGGCCCACCCGGCGGCGGCGAGATGGGCGAGGGCATGGAAGACTAGACAAATTTTCAAGAAAATTTTAAAAAAAATCAATCTAATATAGCATAAACTTAACTTCTCTGTGTTCACATGGTAGACCTTTGGCAGGCGATCGAAAGCGGGCCAAACCCGCCCGAAACAATCTACATAGTTATCGAGATGAACAGGGGCAGCCAGAACAAGTATGAATACGACACTTCGCTCAGAAGTTTCAAACTCGACCGCGTCCTCTACACTTTCATACCGTGCGACTACGGATTCATCCCAAGGACCATCGATGACGACGGGGACCCTCTCGACGCCGTGCTCCTGATCAACCAGCCCACGTTCACAGGATGCATGGTGACCGCGCGGCCGATAGGGATAATGATAATGGAGGACGAGGGCGAACGCGACGACAAGATAATGGCCGTCTCCACGACCGACCCGCACTTCAAGCACTTCAAACGCCTGGCTGACATCCCGAAACCTCTGATATCTGAGATAACATACTATTTCGAGCACTACAAGGAGCCGGAGGGCAAGAAGACAAAAGTCATCGGCTGGAAGGACGTCGATCAGGCGAAAGCCCTGATTGAAAAAACGATGAAGGAATACCGAGCAAAACTGAAGTGATCTCGCGCGGCCGCGAAGCTAATCTTTTTTGGCAGCCTCTTGAAGTTCCGCGACTATCCTGTTGACGGCTTTCTTGCTCAGCCCCGCCCCCGTGGCGTCGATGGTCTCGTACTTGAGCGCCTTCGTAGGGCAGAACTCCACGCATTTTGGGTTGTCATCGCAAAAGTCGCATACCACCATGGTCCTGTCGTTCACGTTGAGCCTTATCGCTCCGAAGTCGCAAGCCATCACGCACCAGCCGCAACCATCGCACTTGTTCTTGTCGATTTTCGGTATCCCGATTTTCTCGTCGACTGATATCGCGTCCCTCGGGCAGGCGTCCTTGCAGGGTGGATCCTCGCACTTCCTGCACGCGACCGCCATGTTGAACGTCGGCTCAATCCTGACCGACCTTATCCTGGACAATCTCGGGTTCGTCGTCTTCTCTTTCGATATCGAACAAGCGTACTCGCAGAGCTGGCAACCGTTGCACTTCTCGGAGTCGCAGACTATGACCTTCCTCATTCCCAGAACTTTTTGCTCCGCCATTTTTTCACACCCCGACCTCTTGGGCCGCTGCATCGAGGCCCAATGACACAAGTTTCGCCTTCGTCGGCACCCCGTCCCTCGACCATCCGCAAGAATCGTAATAGGAGTCGAGCGCCTCGTCGTACTCGTTCCTCTTTATGCAAGATCCCTTGTTGACAGCGTCGTTGAGCGGCTCGAAAGCCCGCTCGGGCGGGTAGTCGTCCTTTCTCTTGCCGTGGCCCTCCCGAACGTTGAAGCTCCTCGCGAGGTTGTATATCCTCTCCCCAGCCGCCAAAAGTTCCGCCCCGCTCATTTTTACCCCGGTCACAAGCTCGTAGATTTTAGCGCTGTCGTCCATCTTCTTGTAAAGCCCTCTCGAGAACTTGCACAATATCAGGGAATCGACTATCGAGTACTCCTGCTCGCCCTTCGACACGAGCGGCCCGCGTGTCTTGTCAAGCTTGAGCCTGTCCACCGTGCCCTTTGTGTCGTACTGGTAAGAACCGGAGCGCTGATAGAAAGCGCCGGTGATGCACGTCGCGAAGCCAAGTGTCGCTGTTTGAAGAGCACGCATGTCGTACATGCCGTACTCCAGCCCTTTTATCTGTATCGCGTATTTTTCGGCGCCTTTCCCAACCGTCCGCGCGGCGTTTCTTGAACCCCCTGCAAGCAGATTTCCGAACTTGCCCTCCCTCATGCACATCCTCCTCAGTGCCTCGATCATCGCATCCCCGTTTCCGAACTTCATGTCAAGGCCATCGGTGTCGTTCTTGGTCAGGATCCCGCGCTCGTAACATTCCATGGCCCAGGCTAGAATCACCCCGGCGGATATCGTGTCCACGCCGAACCTGTCGCAGTAGTTGACGGCCTGGATTATGGTGTCCAGATCGTGAATACCGCACAGCGGCCCGAGCGCGTCCAATGACTCGTAATCCATGCTCGCCACGGTTCCGGCATACTTGCTCTCCTTCCTTGCGAGGGTCACGTGGTCGCAGCCGATAGAGCACGCGTTGCAGGCCTGCACCTTCCTCACGTGAGTTTTCAGCATCCTTTCCCCGGACACTTCCTCTGCGAACTCGAACGTCCCCGACTGGAAGTTCCTCGTCGGGAGCGCGCCCATCTCGTTCAACGCCATGACGTTGACCGGTGTTCCGAAGACCCTGTACTTTTCCGTGGCCTTGCCCTGGCACCCCTCGTGTATGGCCTTGCAGTACTCGAAAAGCTTGTCCAAGTCGGCGACTTCAACATTCTGTGAGCCGCGCACCGCGATTGCCTTCAGGTTTTTCGAACCCATGACGCAGCCCATCCCGCATCTTCCCACCTGCCTGTGCTTGTCTGTGTTTATGCACGCTATTTTAACGAGCTTTTCCGCCGAGGGGCCTATCACGCTGATTTTTATGCTCTCGTCATTGTTCTCCCTCTTGATCATGTCCTCGGTTTCCCACGCGTCCTTTCCCCACAAGTGGGACGCGTCCCTGAATTCCACGACATCGTCATCGATCAGGATGTAAACTGGTTTGTCTGCCTTGCCGTGGACGACTATCCCGTCCCATCCGGCGAACTTCAGCTCCGCGCCGAAGCCGCCCGAACACACTCCGAAACCGAAGATGCCCGTCAAAGGCGACTTTGCGGCCACGATGTACTTGCTGCTGGCGGGGACTATCGTCCCGGCGGTTGGCCCAGTCCACCAACATATTACATTTTTCTCGCTCAGGGGGTCGGTGCCCTTCGGGATCTCGTTCCAAAGGGTGTATGCTCCCAAACCAAAGCCACCGATGAACTTCGTCGCTACTTCCCCCTTCAGGGGTTCGGCGGAGTATTTTTTCTGCCCGAGGTTCACTCTCAGGTATTTTCCGGCATATCCTTTCATACTCTCATCCCTTGAAATCCGATGGTTTAACTTTATCTGATATAATATATAACACCGTTATTTTTAAATGTAACGTAAAACAGTATTATTGGTGGCAAAAAAAAAGACGAGGAGCGATTGTGGCGGGTACGACATGGAAAAATTTAAAGCCACGAAGAATAGGAAAGTTGAGTGTTCACATGCAGATTAGTAAATATTCTGACGCAAAACGAACGGTGGTGGACAACAGGCTCTGGGCAATGAAAAATTCATTGGTGCTTGAAAAGAACATGTGCATCGTCTGTGATGTCTGTTCAAAAGCGTGCCCCATGGAAGCCGTGGTTCTGTCTTCCGCGGGCGTGGACATAGACGAGAAAAAGTGCAATCTCTGCGAGGTTTGCGCTTACGTGTGCCCCACGGGCGCGATAAATATTTTTTCGGACAAGAACAAGAAAGAGATCCTGAGGCAGAGCGGCGGGTTCCCGTCTTTCCCGAAAAAACTGGAGATCAAAGTTGAAAAATGCCCCAAGGACTGCGTGGAGTGTGAAAAGGCCTGCGACATGACGACAGGCGGGGCGATAAAGGTCGTCTCCCACAAGGTCATCGACGTCTCGGAAAAGTGCCTGAGGTGCGTGAAGTGCGCTGAAGCCTGCCCCGAGGGGGCGATAAAGGTCAACCCGGTGTTTTTCGGCGACATCGAGATAAATGCCGAAAAGTGTCCAACCGGCTGCGTCGAGTGCGTGGACGTCTGCCCGACTAGGGCGATTAAGGAAAAGAACGGCAAGGTGCTCCTGGAGAAGAAATACTGCGTTTTCTGCGGCGCTTGCGAGGTCGTGTGTCCGGCGAAGGACAAGGGCGCCCTTGTGATGAAAAGAAATATCATGGTGAGCAACGGCGACGGGTTTTCGGCGATATGGACGAACGCTCTCGAGAAACTGACATCGACAAAAAGTCTCGCCGCGGCGTACAATTCTATCAATTCTGAAAAGCTGAGGAAGCTCGCGCTTGAATCTCAGATGGTGGAGGAAAAATGACGAACGATGATGTCAGGGTCGGGGTTTTCGTTTGCCATTGCGGCAGGAACATTGCCGCGACCGTTGACGTCCACGCCGTCGCGGAGTATGCGAAGACGCTTCCAAATGTCGTCTATGTCAAAGAGAACATCTACACGTGCGCGGAGCCCGGCCAGAACGAGATCAAGGCAGGCATCAAGGAGCACAACCTGAACAGGGTCGTGGTCGCGGCATGCTCCCCGAAGCTCCACGAGCCGACTTTCAGGGAATGCGTGGCCGAAGCGGGGCTCAACAAATACCTGTTTGAGATGGTCAACATACGCGAGCACTGCTCCTGGGTCCACATGCGGGACAGGGAAAACACCATGAAGAAGGCTTGCGACCTGGTCAAGTCAGGGGTGGCGAAGGCCTCGCGACTGAAGCCTCTGGAAGACATCACTGTGGGCGTGGAGAAGGCCGCGATGGTGATAGGCGGCGGCGTCGCCGGCTGCCAAGCAGCGCTCGATCTCGGCAGCATGGGATTCAAGACGTACCTGGTGGAGAGGGAGCCGAGCATCGGGGGGATAATGGCTCAGCTGGACAAGACGCTCCCGACGCTAGACTGCTCGATCTGCATCCTCGGGCCGAAGCTCGTGGACACAGGAAAGCACAAGAACATCGATCTAATCGCGAACGCCGAGGTGAAGAACGTCTCGGGCTACGTCGGCAACTTCGACGTCGAGGTTGAGATAAAGCCCAGGTATGTTGACGATGTGAAGTGCAACGGCTGCGGGGCGTGCGTCGACGTCTGCCCAGTGATCCTCCCGAACAAGTACGACATGAACCTGAAACCGAGAAAGGCGATCTACGCCAGCTTCGCCCAGGCCGTGCCCCTGAGGTTCAACATAGACGTCGACCGCTGCACAAAGTGCGGGCTATGCATGAAGGCCTGCGACAAGCACGCGATAAACTTCAACCAGCAGCCAAAGACCAGGAACATGCGCGTGGGGACGATAATCGTGGCGGTGGGGTGCGAGCCGTTCGACGCGACTAGGAAGAAGGAGTACGGGTACGGGAAATACGAGAATGTCATCAACAGCATGGAGTTCGAGAGGATCATTTGCGCCTCCGGGCCAACAGGCGGGGAGCTGGTGAGGAAGGACGGGTCGCATGCAAAGAAAGTCGCTTTCATACAGTGTGTCGGGAGCAGGGACGAGAAGGTCGGGAACAAGTATTGCTCCCTCTACTGCTGTGCCGCGAGCATAAAGCAGGCGATGCTAATCAAGGAACACGACCCGGACGCGCAGGTCGCGATATTCTACATGGACATGAGGACTCACGGAAAGGGGTACGAGGACCTCTACGACAGGGCAAGGGAGGCGGGGATAATGTTCATCAGGGGAAGGCCTTCCGAGATCAAGGAGAATTCGAAAAACAAGAACGTGGTAGTGGTCGTCGAGAACACCCTCATGAACGAGATAATGGAAGAGGAGTTCGACATGGCAGTCCTTGCGCTCGGGATGCAGCCGACCGAGAACGCCAAGAGAATATCCACTCTCCTGCACATCCCGGCCGACACGTCGGGATTTTTCATGGAATCACACCCCAAGCTGAAGCCTGTCGACACCCCGATTGACGGCATATACCTGGCTGGGGCTTCGGCCCAGCCGCGCGACATCAAGGATTCGGTCATGTCGGCCTCGGCCGCGGCGGCCAGGGCAGGGATCCCGATGACCGCAGGGAAGGTCAGCGTGGAAGGGATAACCAGCGTCGTCGACCTGAGCAAGTGCAAGGTCTGCGGGATTTGCGCGCAGAGGTGTCCCTACGGAGCGATAACCGTCGACACGCAGAAGAATACCACGAGCGTCCTCGGCGCCTCGTGCAAGGGTTGCGGGACGTGCGTCGCAGACTGCCCGTTCGGCGCGCTGGAGCAGAATCACTTCACGGACGAGCAGATATTCGCGCAGATAGACGCCCTCCTCGAGGAGGAGCCGGAGAAGAAGATAGTCTCGTTCAACTGCAACTGGTGCTCCTACGCCGGGGCGGACCTCGCGGGCGTCAGCCGTTTCCAGTACCCTGCGAACGTTCGCATAATCAGGGTCATGTGCTCGGGGCGGGTTTCGAAGGATATGGTCCTGAGGGCTTTCGAGAAAGGCGCAGGGATGGTGCTGGTCGCGCCATGCCACCCGGCCGACTGCCACTACATCTCCGGGAACGTCTGGGCCAAGAAGAGGATTGACGAGCAGCTCCGCGCGACTCTGCAAAAGTCTGGTGTCGAACCGAGGAGGCTGAGGTTCTTCTACATCTCGGCTGCCGAGGGGCTGATCTACGCGAACCTGATCAACGAGATGAACAAGGAACTGCAGGAAAATCTTGAAAAGTGGAAGGGCCAGAAACTCGTGAGGGCTGGCGCGAAAAAAGTGGAGGCAAAGCCCGCCTAGGGGTGTGGCGGTGGTTTGGATGGCAGGGGAAACAAACAACAGCGGGATAAACTTCGAGTTGAGGAAGGACATCATCAATGTCGACAAGAACATCGTGAAGTGTTTTCAATGCGGCACTTGCGTTTCCAGCTGTGTCGCCTCTTTCGTCCTTTCGCCTGGAAAATACAGCCCGAGACAGACTATCCTGAAGGCGCTCTACGGGAGCGAGCTGGCTTTCAAGGACAAAAACCTGTGGATGTGCGGGAACTGCTACCACTGCTATGAGCGATGCCCGAAGGGCGTGCACCCGACGGATGTCCTCGGGAAATTGAAAGAGATTTCATTCTCAATGGGCCAAGCGCCCCAGCCGGTGGTCGATCGCGTGAACAACATACTCTCCACGGGGAGGGCGCTGAGCATCGCGGGCTCTGAACTCGTGCGGGGCAGGGTCGGGATGTCCAAGCTTGAGGAGTTCAAGTTCGCTCCGGAGATAAAGAAGATAGCCGAGCTCACAAAGGGTGGGAAGAAATGACCGCCAAGGACAGGTACGCGTTCTTCAAGGGCTGCGTGATCCCGACGAGGCTGCCATTCCTGGAAAAGACCGCCAGGCATGTTTTCCAGACGATGGGTGTCGGGCTTGTGGACTTGGAAGAGTTCAGCTGCTGCCCGGAGCCGGTCTGGTTCAAGCCAGCGAACAAGCTGGCCTGGCTCACCATCGCCGCAAGGAACCTGTGCGTCGCCGAAAAGAAAAACCTAGACATAATCAGCCTTTGCAACGGGTGCACGTCCACACTGACGGAGGCCAACCACGAGTTGAAGGGCGACAGGGAGACAAGGGACGAGGTGAACGGGATACTCAAACAGGCCGGGGATTACGAGTTCAAGGGCACGATCGATGTCCTCAACCACGTCAAGGTCCTGAACGAGATGAGGGACAAAATCTCAGGCGGGGTGAAAAGGAGGCTCGATGGGCTCAAAGTCGTCACACACCCCGGATGCCATCTTGTCTCGCCGAGCGATGTCATGCAATTCGATGATGTCGAGGAGCCGAAGATACTGGACGAGCTCGTCTCGCTGACAGGCGCCGAGGCGTTGGATTATCCGGAGAAGAGGACATGCTGCGCGCCGGGCCTTTCGGCACTGAGCTTCGAGGACTCGCTTGCGGTCGTGAAAAGGAAAGTCGAAGGCGC
>DYTO01000031.1:9547-10880 GCA_020725895.1 Candidatus Hadarchaeum sp.
CGGGGGACGCGGATTGTCTAGTTCTCTGCTGCCCACAGTGCTTCCAGCAGCTTGACGTCGGGCAGATGATGCTCGCGAGGAAGAGCGGGGTTGCCAAGAAGTTGCCGGTGATCAATTACGTGCAGTTGGTTGGCCTGGCTTTCGGGTTGTCCCTCGACGACGTGGGTTACAAGTTCCACAAGACCAGGGACGAGGGCTTTGAGAAGAAGTTGGCGATTTGAGCAAGGCAACTAATGCAGCCAATAGGGTTTCTTGATCGTTTCAAAAGAGTGGATCGCCGCGATGATGCCTTCCGCGCACGCGGTCACTATCAGCCTGACCTCGCCGATGACGTCTCCCGCAGCAAAAACTCCCTGGATGTTCGTCTGCAGGTTCTTGTCGACCTTCAACGAGCCGTCATCAAGCATCTCGAACCCGTTGTTCTGCAAGAAAGCCCTCACCGGCTCGAACCCGATCGACACGAAAAGCTCGTCCGCCGATAAAATATTCTTTTCGCCGGTTTCCCGATTGGTCGTCTCGACTTTCTCTATCTCCCCCGCCTCGTCGTTGAGAACTCCGGTTATCTCGGTGTTGTACAGAATTTTTATCCCCAACCCCTCGACGAGCTTGACGGTGTTCTCCTTTGCCTTCGCGTACTTGTCCTTGACCAGAATCGTGATGTCTTTCGTGATATCGCTGATCTGGGCCGCGGTGTCGAAAGCGTTGTCACCGCCGCCGACGATGATGGTTCTCTTGTCCTTGAAGACCTCCGGGTGCTCCACCTTGTAGTGGATTTTTGGGCTGTTGGTGTCCTTCAAGGCCTCGATCTTCCTTGGTACGTTGAAAATTCCCGTGCAAATTATTACCCTCCTCGCCCGGTAGATGTCCTGAGTGGTTTTCACCTCTATGTGGTTGCCCTCCTTGCGCTCTATCTTCAGCACCTCCTCGCCGCACCTGATCTCGGCGCCCGCGTTCTTGGCCTGCATGAAAAGCATCCTGCTGAGTTCCTTTCCCAGCACACCTACAGGGAAACCTGGATGGTCCTTGATGATCTTGTCCGGGTAGAGGAGCACTGGCAAGCCACCTGGAAAATCGTATTTTTCCAATATCAGGCTGCTCAGCCCTCTGAATGACGCGTTCGCCCCGGCCGTAAGACCCGCCGGGCCGGCGCCGACCACGATCACGTCGTAGGATTTCATGTTATCTGATTACTCCCGATTTATTTCCATCTTGTTCTGTAAAAGATTTGGTCCCGGTATGTTTTTAGCTTTTGGTGAACCCCCAACCGAAAAAATTTGTAAAGTCCTGCGTAAGAATGGCCGGAGGCTGGCCAGAGGGGTGGTTGCAGAAGGCC
>DYTO01000032.1 GCA_020725895.1 Candidatus Hadarchaeum sp.
GCACATTTCACGGCGCTCTTGCAGAACCCGAATTAACGAACGTAGGAATGCAACATGGAAGCAAATTCAACGAATAAAAAAAAGATTAATACTTGCAGAACCCGAATTAACGAACGTAGGAATGCAACTCGTACCATCCGTGTTTTCTGACACTCCACCAGAGCGACTTGCAGAACCCGAATTAACGAACGTAGGAATGCAACAGTTCAGTTGGCGGGATTTTCAATTTTTTAGAGCTTTCTTGCAGAACCCGAATTAACGAACGTAGGAATGCAACTTGCGGAAAAAAATATATTTTCTACCTGCCGCGCCAGTCCATCTGCGAGCGGTGTATGCGTGAGTTTGCTCCGTTGCGCTGGCGGCAAATTCAACGAAATAAAACCGAAATAAAACGGGAATAAAACGGAAATAAAAGAGAAAACCCGATAAGCCAATAAGTAAGCAGGAGATAAAAAATGAAAGGGATAGTCAGAAAGGCTACAGAAACAAGCACCTATGGTTCGTGGTCCATAGCGAAAGATATAGTCATCGTTACCGTTTCAGGCATTCTTGCGCAGGCGGTGCCAGGGCTTGGCGGCATAATAGGTTTCGCCATCACGTCTATTTCTTGCAGAACCCGAATTAACGAACGTAGGAATGCAACTCGTTCCGTCCGTAATTTCTGCTGCCGTTATTGGCCGGCTTGCAGAACCCGAATTAACGAACGTAGGAATGCAACGTTTCGCTATAACCTCTATTTTCGCCACCGAGATACTTGCAGAACCCGCATTAACGAACGTAGGAATGCAACTTGATATTGGTTAGTGTGCCGTCCGCCGAGGCCGCCATCTCTGGTCTGAGCATAAAGTTCGAGGAGCACCCTTACATCGTCAGGGTGGGAGAGAACTTCAAGATGACCGTGAGGGTCGTGAACGAGAGCGGGGGGAGCGTCAGCGGCTACATCAGGACCCAACTTTACGGGAACAAGACCCTTTTCACGTATCCGACGAACGAGAATGGCAGCACAGTGAATTTGAACTACGGTGGTGCGACTTCCAACCAGATATCCGTCAGCCTCGAGAACGGCGAAAACAACCTTTACGAATTTTGGATATTGGTCGACCCGACCACCGTTCCAAAGCTTGAAAGCGGCGCAAGCGTCTATCTGCGGGCGAGGATCAGCGCGGAAAACGGGAGCAGCCTGGCGCCGTCCGACACAGACACGATCTGGCTGATTCCGAAGCAGGGGGCCGAGGAACTTGCCCCGATAAAATTCACGATTGGAATCACCTTGTCTGCCACGATAGTTCTCTATCTTTTCCTCTATCGCGACAACTTCGGTGAGAAGTTTCCAGAACGGTAATGGCAACGGCCGTGCCAGGGAGAAGTCTACTTCAAGATGGCGCCTTCGTCTGCCGAGCTTACGAGCCTATAATATAGCGAGAGATAGCCCTTCTTGAATTTCGGCTCCGGAGGCTTGAACCTTGAAAGCCTCTGCTTCAGCTCCTTCGGCGGGACCAGGACTTCAAGCTTCCTCGCCCTGATGTCGACCAGGATCTCGTCGCCGTCCCTCACTGCAGCTATTGGCCCGCCTTCCGCGGCCTCTGGCGATACGTGACCGACGCATGCGCCGCGAGTCCCTCCGGAGAAGCGGCCGTCCGTCACGAGCGCGACAGACTCAGCGAGTCCCATGCCGACTATCGCCGCAGTCGGGCCCAGCATCTCCCGCATCCCTGGACCACCTTTCGGCCCCTCGTACCTGATGATGATGACGTCTTTTGGCTTGACGCTCTTCGCGAATATCGCCCGCGTTGCTGCCTCCTCTGAATCGAAGACCTTGGCCGGGCCACGATGCCGCATCATTCTCGCGCTCACGCCCGCGTGCTTCACGACCGCGCCCTTCGGTGCGAGACTCCCGAAGAGGATCGCTATGCCGCCTTCCTTCCTGTAAGGCATGTTCACCGGCCTGATCACCTCGGAATTCTCGGGGGTCGCGAACTTTTCCGTGCTGACGAACTTTAGGTTTGCGCCGACCCTGCGACCCGTGACCGTCATCGGGCTCCTCTGGATCAGCCGCCCGAGCTTCTTCATCACCACCTGGATCCCGCCAGCCCTGTCGAGATCGGCCATCATGTAGGGGCCGCCGGGCCGCATGCTGCATATGTTCGGGGTCCTCCTGCTCAACCTGTCGAAGACGTCCAGGCTGAGCTTCACGCCGGCATCGTTCGCTATCGCCAGCAGATGCAGGACGGTGTTCGTGGAGCCGCCCAGCGCAAGGTCGACCACGACGGCGTTCTCGAAAGCCGCCCTTGTCATTATCTTTCGCGGGTTTATCCCGAGCTTCAACAACCGCATTATCTGGTTTCCCGACTGCTTGGCGAGCCTGAACTTCTTGGCGTCAACAGCGAGAGTAGTCGCCATCCCGGGCAAAGAGATTCCAAGGGCCTCGCACATGCAGGCCATCGTGTTCGCAGTGAACATTCCCGCGCAAGAGCCGCAAGAGGGGCACGCCCGCTCCTCGATCATCAGGGCTTCCCTCACGCTCATCTTACCGGCCTTCACCGCGCCGACCGCCTCGAATGCGCTTATCACGTCCAGCTGCTGGCCCTTCCACTCGCCGGGCCGCATCGGGCCCCCTGTGACCATTATCGAAGGGATGTCGACCCGGGCCATCGCCATCATCATCCCAGGCACAATCTTGTCGCAGCTCGCCACGCAGACGACCGCGTCGAACCTGTGGGCCTGGAGCATCAGCTCCACGCTGTCTGCGATTATCTCCCTCGACGGCAGGGAGTAGTGCATCCCCTCCGTCCCCATTGAAATCCCGTCGCATATCCCGATAGTGTTGAACTCGAAAGGAACGCCGCCCGCTTCCTCTATCCCTGAGGCAACGGCGGCTGAAACGTCGCGGAGATGGGTGTGTCCCGGCACGACGTTGTTGTAAGAATTAGCTATCGCGACGAAAGGTTTCTCCATCTCGGAGTCCGTCACTCCGACTGCTTTCAAAAGCGCGCGTCTGGGAAGGCTTTCGATCCCTTCCACAACCTCTCTACTCCTGAGCTTCATCGGTCCAACCTCTGAGATAGGTCGCGAAGGGAATTAATAAAGTTTAATGCGGCGCCAAAATCGAAATCAACCCTTCGCCCGCTCATAAATCTCCGTCATTTCAGCTAGCGTCCGCGCCACCGAGTGCGTCGCCTGCCCGGGCAGAAGCCTCCATTCCCAGTTCCCTTCTGTCGTGGCGGGCTTGTTCATCCTCGCCTCCTCGCCGAGACCCAGGACGTCCTGCATAGGAGTGACCACTAGATCTGCGACAGAGCTCATCGCCATCCTCATGAACTCCACATGAATGTCCTTGGCCTGGACATCCCGCCCGATGTACCTCAACACCCTCTTCCTCTCCTCTTGGGACGCCTCCCGCTCGAACCATCCCCTCGCGGTGTTGGTGTCGTGAGTGGTTGTGTAGACGACGCTGTTCTTGACGTGGTTGTGGATGAGGTATATGCAGCGGGGAAAATCCGAGCCGAACGCGAAAGAGAGGACCTTCATCCCGGGGAAGCCGTACCTGTACATCAACTCGGTCACGTCAGGGGTTATCGTCCCAAGGTCCTCCGCGATGACGGGGAGCTTGTGGAAATTGTTGAAGAGAGTTTTGAAGAGGTCCTCCGCCGGGGCCTTCACCCACTTGCCGTTTATCGCCGTCTTCTCGCCGGCGGCCACCTCCCAGTATGCGACGAGACCCCTGAAGTGGTCTATCCTCACAGTGTCGAACGTCTTGAACATGAAACCCGTCCGTCGCACCCACCACTCGTAACCAGTCTTCCTCAGCTCGTCCCAGTCGTAGACGGGGTTGCCCCAGAGCTGCCCCGTGCTGCTGAAGTAGTCCGGCGGGACGCCGCCCACGAAGAGCGGGCTCTTCTTGTCATTGAGCTTGAATATGTTCGGGTTCGCCCAGGCGTCCGCGCTGTCCAAATTCACGTATATGGGCAGGTCCCCGATTATCTGGATCCCGCGCTCGTTGCAATATCTTTTCAGATTGAACCACTGCTTGAAGAAGACATACTGGACGAACTTCTCGAACTCTATATTTTCACCGAGATACCTCTTCAATTTCTGGATCTCGTCCGGCATCCTGTCCCTCATCCCGTTCGGCCACTCGCTCCAGACCTTCCCGTTGAAGTTCCTCCTCACGGCCGCGAAGAGGGAATAATCGTCAAGCCAGCCGGAATTCTCCGAGCAGAACCTGTGGAAGTCCTCCTTGTTCGAGAAACCCTTGAAACTGTCGAAGGCTCGCTCAAGCAGTTTCTCCTTGTACGCCTGCACTCCCTGGTAATCCACGACATTCCTCGGGAACGCCGGGGCGCACTCCAAGTCATGCGACCCCAGGAGGCCGTCGCTCTGCATGATTTCCGGGCTTATCAGTATCTTGTTCCCGGCAAATGAAGAAAGGCAGAAGTACGGTGAATTCCCGCCGACGGGGTCGCTCTGCGTCAGCGGCAGGACCTGCCAGTAACTCTGCCTCGTCTCGTTCAGGAAATCTGCGAACTTGTATGCTGCTGGCCCGAAATCGCCGACGCCGAAGTTCGACGGGAGCGAGGTGATGTGAATGAAAACTCCGCTCGCCCTCTTCATCAATTCACCTTCACACGGAGATACTCGTTCAACTTGTCGAACTGCTCGACCCACTTCCTAGCTTTCTCGTCTCCCCTGCGGGCCAGCTCATTCATCGTCAAATATATTTTTTTGCCGACATTGAAGAAAACGTTTTGAGATTTCCAGAGGTTCAAGTCCAGGGAGAGAGGAGACATGATATCCAGCAGGTTCTCGGCCTTCTGGAGAACGGAAAAGTCATCTTGGCTTCGTGAAAATTTTTCCATCAAGCCGTCTATCCTCTTGCTCACCACGAAGCTCAAAATCGTCCTGTCCGGCTGGAAGGACCACCTCTTCAGCTCGTTGACAAGCTCCTGTATCTGCGCGAGGTCGAGGTCCTCCTTCTCGAGCAGCCTCCGCAGGTCCATGTTTATCGTGAACTCGAGCGGGACGGCCAGGGCCTTCGGCGGCGGGACGTTGATCTCCTTCATCACGTGCATAACGGGATAGTGCTGCTCATATATCTGCCTGAACAAAGCCTCGACGTCGTTCAAGGCCCCGTCCACAATCATGTTCGTGACCTTCCTCTGCTCGTCCTTGAAGAGGTGCCAGAGGGAATAGTTGTGGACGCCGAAGTGGCTGTCCATGAATCCCATCATCTCAGTAACGTCGCCCTTTTCGAACAATTTCTTGAGGTTCTGCTTCAGCTCTGAGAACTCGTGCCCCCCCATGTACTCGTGGACGCCGCCGAGCACGTTGTGGCCGCCGAAGTTCATCGCGGCGAAACAAGCGCAGCTCTCCTCCATGGTGATGTCCGAGCGCAAGAGGACGCTCCCCCATGACAGTTTTTTCGTGCCGGCCTGCATCCGCTCGAACTGGTCCCCCTTGACCGTGTAGCTGTATATCTTGAAGGTCTCCGGGTAATCCTCAAAGAGCGAGGAGACTGCATAGTGCGCGGCGATCCTCGGCATGTCCAAGACGAACGGCTTTACGTTGACATAGTAGACGTTCGCGCCGTTGCCTATGCTCTTCACGTTGCTCGGTGCCTGCTCGAGCATTCTAACGAAGTTCGGTTCCAGGTCGAAGCCGCTGACATCCTTTGCAAGCTGCATCGCGCGGGATGCGTACTCCAACGTTTGAATCGTCTCTATCCCAGAAATGTCCGCGAAGAACCAGCCGCAGCTGGTGTACATCAGCATCGCGTGGCGCTGCAATTCCAGAAGCTTCAATACTTTCACTTTTTCCTCCTTGGACAGTTCCCTCGAAGCGTTCCTCGAGATGAAGCGCTCGACACTCTCAACGGACCTGTCAAGGATGACATCGATGTACTCGTCCCTCGCTCTCCACGCATCCTTGAGATATTTCGAAGCTTCCCTCTCGTAAATCGGCGCGAGGGAATCCCTGAGCCAGTCCATCGCCCGCCTCAGCGGCGCCCTCCACCTCTGGTTCCAGCCAGGTTTTGTACCGGCGCTGCAGCCGCAGTCGCCTTTCCATCTCTCGACCCCGTGAGAGCAGCTCCATGACGTGTTCTCGATGATGCTGACCTCGTGCGTCGGCGGGCTCTTTTCCAAGAACTCGCCGTAAATCGTCATGTCTGCCAACCGGTTCGTTTCGATGTGGTGCACACAGTAGGCGAGCGCCATGTCCCCGAAACGCCAGTGATGGCCGTAAGTCTCCCCGTCCGTCGCCACGTTAGCGAGCTGGTACTTCGTCTGGTCCGGTGAGAAAAGGCCGACTATCCTGTTAGCGTAGTTTATCCCGCTCTTCAGCATGTCACCGAAAGCGACATCGTGAGCGACATGCCCGTCGTAGAAGAAAATGCTTATCGTCCTGCCGGAAGGCAATCTGCACAGATAAGGCATCTTTGGATCTATCCTGGCGCTGCTGACGTCGATCCACTTGCTATCGTCCAGTTTTCTGACCCTCTTCGTCTGGTGCTGCGCGAGAATCGTGAACTTTATCCCGCGCTCGGCCATCATGTCCAGAGTCTCCGAATCAACGGCTGTCTCCGGCAACCACATCCCCTCCGGCTTGCGGCCGAACCTGCTCTCGAAATCCCTTATCCCCCAGATGACCTGCGTGCGCTTGTCCCTGCCGTTTGCCAGAGGCATTATCATGTGGTTGTATGCCTGCGCGAGCGCCGAGCCATGGCCGGAAAACATCTTCTGGCTCTCCCTGTCGGCTTCGAGCACAGCCTCGTAGACCTCGGGCGCGTGGTCCTTCAACCACGAGAGCAGCGTCGGCCCGAAGTTGAAACTTATCTTCGAATAGTTGTTCACCATTTTCATTATCCTGAGGCTCGGGTCCAGGATCCTCGATGCGGTGTTCGGCGCGTAGCATTCGGCGTTCACCCTCTCGTTCCAGTCGTGGTAGGGGTATGCCGAGTCCTCGACCTCTATCTCCTCGAGCCAGGGGTTCTCCCTCGGCGGCTGGTAGAAGTGCGCGTGTATGCAGACTTTCTGTTTCATTCCAACACCTCAACCCTCGCTCTTGAAGTATAGGACTCCCAGCGGCGGGATGTTCAGCGATATCGAGTGGCTCCTCCCGTGGAAATGCATCTGCGAAGCCTCGACCCCGCCGAGGTTCCCCTGCCCGCTCCCCCCGTACTCCCTCGCGTCGCTGTTCAGGACTTCCTTCCAGAAGCCTCCGCGGGGGACGCCGACACGGTAGTTGGTGCGCGAGACTGGCGTGAAGTTGCAGACGACGAGCACTATGTCGTTCGTCGACTTGCCCTTCCTGATGAAGGAGACGATGCTGCTCTCCCAGTCGCGAAAATCTACCCACTCGAAGCCCCGCTGCTCGTTGTCGAGCTCGTATATCGCGGGATTGTTCTTGTAAAAGTTATTCAGGTCCTTGACCCATCTCTGGAGCCCCTGGTGCCTCGGATATTGCAACACGTGCCACTCGAGGCTCTCCTCGCTGACCCACTCGCGCCACTGCCCGAACTCCCCTCCCATGAAGAGGAGCTTCTTCCCGGGGTGCCCGTACATGTACCCGTAGAGAAGCCTGAGGTTCGCGAACTTCTGCCAGTCGTCGCCCGGCATCTTCCCGTAGATGGAGCCCTTGCCGTGCGTGACCTCGTCGTGCGAGAGAGGCAGGATGTAGTTCTCCGTCCACGCGTACCACATGCTGAACGTCAGCTGGTCGTGGTTGTACTTCCTGAATAGCGGGTCGTGCTTGAAGTAAAACAGCGTGTCGTGCATCCAGCCCATCTTCCACTTGAGAGTGAAACCAAGGCCGCCCGAGTAAGTGGGGCGCGTCACCATCGGCCAGGCGGTCGACTCCTCCGCGGTCATCTGAACGTCGGGATATTCCTTGAAGACCGCCTCGTTCAGGCGGCGCAGGAATGATATCGCCTCGATGTTCTCCCTCCCTCCATACTCGTTGGGAATCCACTCTCCCTCCTTCCTGGAGTAGTCCAAGTAGAGCATCGAGGCCACGCCGTCAATCCTCAGCCCATCGACGTGGTACTTGTCAAGCCAGTAGAGGGCGCTGCTTATCAGGAAATTCTTGACCTCGCTCCTCCCGTAGTTGAATATCGCGCTCGTCCAGTCGGGGTGGTAGCCCTTGCGCGGGTCAGCGTGCTCATAGAGGCAGGTACCGTCGAAGAACCTCGGCCCGTGGTCGTCGGTCGGGAAGTGCGAAGGCACCCAGTCGAGAATCACCCCGATGCCGTTCTGGTGGAGCTGATCTATCAGATACATCAGGTCCTGCGGCGTCCCGTACCGGCTGGTCGGCGCGAAGAAGCCCGTCACCTGGTAGCCCCACGACGTGTATAGCGGGTGCTCCATGACGGGGAGGAACTCGACGTGTGTGTAGTTCATGTCGCGAAGGTAATCCGTGAGCTTCTTCGCGAGCTCCCTGTAAGTGAGGAACCTGTTCCCCTCCTCTGGGACGCGGGCCCAGGAGCCAAGGTGGACTTCGTAGACTGAGATCGGCGAATCGAGGGAATTCCTAAGATATCTTTTCTTCATCCACTCCTCGTCGCCCCACTTGTAATCGAGACCCCAGACGACAGACGCTGTCTTCGGCGGCGTCTCGTTATGGAACGCGAGCGGGTCGGTCTTGTCGACCTTGTATCCCTGGTACTTTGAATCGATGTGGTATTTGTAAAGGGTGCCCTTTGAGATTCCCGGGATGAATCCCTCCCAGATGCCGGTACCGTCCCACCTCTGCTTCAGATCGTGGGTTCTGGGCGTCCAGCCGTTGAATTCCCCGACCACTGAGACCCGCTCGGCGTTCGGCGCCCAGACGGCGAAGAGAGTGCCGTCCTTGCCGTCGAAGTTCATCGGGTGCGAGCCGAGCTTCTCGTAAAGCTTGAAGAAATTTCCCTGTTTCGATAGGAAGATGTCGTAGTCGCTCAACAGGCTTGCTCCGTAAATCACCTTGTTTTCTTGCATGATGCCCTTCTAATCTATTCCTTGTTTAAAATAAGACCGCTTGAGCGAAGTTTCTTCCTTTATAAGCGGCATCCACTCAAATCCCGGCTGGAGGTAAGTCGGCCTCGTGGTCTAACGGATAAGACACATCCCCGACGGAGGACGAAATGTGGGTTCGAATCCCGCCGAGGCCGCCCACAAGCCGTCAAAGTGGGCTTACCTCCCTCAGTTAAAAACAACCCCTCATTGAGGGGAAAAGACACGTCCCCGACGTGATTAATAATTATCTTAATTACAAATAAAGTTTTCGAGCATTCTAAATATAAAATATCTGGCAGCTTTTCAGCCGCCAGGCAGCCGTAGCTCAACGGCACCCGTCCGTGTGATTAATTCTAAGCTAGTAATTTTAAATAATTTTCGGTTTTGATTTCAGAGTTAAGTTGCAAAAGCGCGCATTAAAAAATTATTTCTCTATGCCGGCCCACTTTCGAATGTCTTTGCCTACCTTCTCTATCTGGTGCGCCTTCCCGGCTTCCCGCATGCGCTTCAGGTTCGGGATACCTTTCTTGCTTTCATCGACCCATTCCTTTGCGAACGCCCCGCTCTGCACATCCTTCAATATTTTTTGCAACTTTTTCCTGACAGTCTTGTCGATTATCACTGGCCCGCGCGTGCGCCCACCGTACTCCGCGGTGTTGCTGACTGCCTTCCACATGCCCTCCATCCCGTGCTCGTAGATGAGGTCAACGATCAGCTTCAGCTCGTTCAAGCACTCGAAGTAAGCGATTTCGGGCCGGTATCCCGCTTTGACAAGAGTCTCAAACCCGGCCGTTATCAATTCCGAAGTTCCTCCGCAGAGTACAACCTGCTCGCCGAACAGGTCCGTCTCCACCTCCTCCTTGAAAGTGGTCTCGACGACCCCGATGCGCGTCAGCCCGACCCCCTTCGCGAGAGCGAGCCCCACTTTCTTCGCATTTCCGCTCGCGTCCTGCTGCACAGCCAGCAACCCGGGCACACCCTTGCCGTCCTGGTACATCTTCCTCACGAGAGCGCCCGGAGACTTCGGCGCGATCATTATCACGTCGACCTCCTTCGGCGGGACGATTTGCTTGAAGTGGATGTTGAACCCGTGGCTGAAGCATAGTGTCTTGCCCTCCTTCATGTGCTGCTCGATGCTGTCCTTGTAAATCTGCCCCTGGTACTCGTCGGGGATAAGAATGTGGACGATGTCCGCCCGGCAAGCCGCCTCGTTTATGTCGTATACTTCGAACTCGTCCTTGACTGCCTGGTCATAGCTCGCGTCCTTTATGCTACCTATGATAACATTGCAGCCCGAGTCGCGCAAGTTTTGCGCCTGCGCCTGCCCCTGGTTGCCGTAGCCGATTATCGCTATGGTCTTGCCTTCCAGAGCGCGTGTGTCCGCGTCCTTCTCATAGTAAATTTTCGCCATTGTTCACCCTTTAGGGATAGAAATTGCCTAATAAAAAGAGTGCAGTTGCTCGGTTTCGTGGAAAACCCACTTGTTATTATTGCCAATTGAACTCATCGGGCGTGAATTCAGACCGCCTCAAATGCGTTATAAATAAGAACGGCGCCTGTTAGCTTAATTGGGTTGAAAAATTGAAGGAAAACACAACGATAAAAAATTCAGGAAAAATTGCAGGAAAACATATTCCCTATCCATCTCCATTTTGCTGATAGTGATTTTTGCTATCGCGATCGTCGCAATGAAAATGATTGAAGAACCGGAAAGTTACTTGGCCGACCTTTACCAGCAACTCGGGAATGCCCTGTCTAACTTGTATTTCACATCATGTCTGTTGCCATTGTGGCGTGATTTTTCTCATACTTTATCGATTACTAAAAACGCTGATAATTTTAC
>DYTO01000033.1 GCA_020725895.1 Candidatus Hadarchaeum sp.
TATCACGATATCGTTGTCAGTGAAAAGCGTCAGCACAACCGTGAGCAGGAAGAAATAAATGAAGAGCCTCGCACCCGACCCCTTAGAAGCCCCGGCGACCTTCAGAGCAACGTACTCGAAGAATCCCGTGTAGTCGAGCGAGACGCAGATGTACGAGAGGGACATCACGAATATTATTATCGCCCAGGGCCTGACGTTTGCAGTCCCAACTATGCCAGTCGTTATCGTGTTGGTGCTGATGGTGAAAGTCGCCAGGAGGACCATCACGCCGAGGAGCGGCGCAAGCCCGTAGTCTATCCTGAAGTATCTCGATGTGAAGGGGATCCTAACGGTCGGCTGCTTGAAGACGAGGAAAATCGTCGCGATGAAAGTGAGCATTGATATTACGAACGGCGCGTCCAAGTCATTCACCAAGGTTCAATTCTGGACTCATACGGGCTGCCCAGCTTTCCTGACGAGGATGACCGTGCATGGGGATTTCTTGACAAGATAGTCTGAGACGCTTTCCGAGAAGTAGCTCACTAGGCCTCTCTTCGGGATGGTGCCGGTCACTATCACGTCGCTTTTGTTTTTCTTCGCGAAATCTATTATCGCGCTTTTCACGTCCGTCGACTCGACCAGCTCCAGCCTGCCCTTCAATTTTGCCTTTTTCAATCGCTCCAGCACCCAAGAGAACCTCTCAGACGTGTCCTTTTTCACCAAGTCGTTCACAAGGCGCACGACGTTCAGAACTGTGACCTCGGTGCCCTTCTCGCAAAGCTTCACGGCGGCCTGAACGACTTCCTCAGGCGTTGCGTCCGTCACGCAAAGGACCATCTTTTTGAACATATTCACCGCCCATACATTTCCTCGGGGGTAAAAAAGCTTCTGGGGTGCGGCTTTTATCGTTCGGGATGAATTTTTATTGATGTCGGATATCTGGGTTGAGAAGTACAAGCCGAAGAGGCTATCAGAAGTCGTCGGACAGGCGCAGGCCGTCCAAAATATACGGACTTGGGCGCAGGGCTGGACGAGGGGGGAGCCCACGAAGAAGGCGCTTTTGATTTACGGACCGTCCGGAACCGGGAAAAGCGTCTCGGCGGCGGCCCTCGCGAGGGACTTCGGATGGGATTTAGTGGAGATGAACGCGAGCGACAAGCGAACGATGGGCGAGATCAACAGGGTCGCGGGCTCGGCCTCGACGTCCGGGACACTTCTCGGTGTCGTGGGAGGGAAGAGGCTGATAGTGCTCGACGAGGCCGACAACATCCACGGCAACGTCGACAGGGGCGGCTACAAGGCCTTGAAAGAACTTGTGGAAAAGACACAGAACCCGCTCGTGCTGATAGCGAACGACCAGCAATCGATCCCTTGGGACATCAGGGCTTCTTGCTATATGGTCGGCTTCTACAAGTTGTCGAAGGATTCGATCGCGAAAGTTCTTCAGAATATTTTGAATGCAGAGGGGATCGCCGCCGAGCAGGAGGCGCTGGACCTCATAGCCGAGGAATCGAAGGGCGATTTGCGCTCGGCCGTCCAGGACCTGCAGACTGTCGGCTTCGGAAGGAAGAGGCTCACTGTCGAGGAGGCGATACCGTTCCGCCGCGACAGGGAGAAGAGCATCCAGGATTTCATGAACGGCCTCGTCACGGCGAAGAGCGCGCACGACGCGAAGGAGCTCTCTTGGATGGTCGACATGCCGCCGGAGGATATCCTCGCATGGATCTCAGAGAACGCGCCAGTGATTGTCGCGGACGCAGGGGCGCTCGTCGAAGTCTACGATTCGATTTCGCGTGCGGACGTTTTCCTGGGCCGCGCCAAGAGGGGGCAGGCTTACGGGCTCTGGAGCTTTGCTAGCGAGCTGATGACTGCTGGGGTCGCCGTTAGGAAGGGCGCAGGCACGGCCTGGAGGAAGTTCGAGTCACCCAGCCACATAAGGCGCTACTCGAGGACGATGATGTCGCGGGCGATCCGGGACTCGATAGCGAAGAAACTGGCCCGCCACTGCCACGCTTCATCCAAGGTCGTGCGCAGGGATTTCCTCCCCTACTTCGCGCTCTTGAAAATCGACAGGGATCTTATGCAGGGCTTGACTAAAAGCCTGGAGCTGACCGAGCCCGAGGTCAACTTCCTGAGATCGATGTAAATTGGAATTTAATACCCAAACTCTCTTTCGTATTCTTTGTGGTTGAGCCATTTCAAGATCACAGAGACCAAAATTTTTCCATCACCCTCGACAGAATACAACAATCTCCAGCCCCTGGGCAAATCGTACTTCCAGAGATTATTCACGCGATATTTTTTCAAATAATTTTTTGGAATGGTTCTTTTCATTATCTGTACTCCGCAAAATGCGTTTTCTTGCAGGTTGCCAAACGCGCGAGCAAGCCATTTGGAAAGTTCACGTTCCGCAGCGTCGCCTTTCTCAAGCAAACCGTATTCGAGTTTCAAACGTTCGTCGACGAATTTCACGCTTGATGGAAATTTCATTCACACCTTGGCTCGCCGCGGCTTTTCCCAGAAAAGATGCTCGTATTTCAGGTCCTGTTTCACTTTCTTGGGATAGAACACCCAACCGATCTTGCGCTCGGCGTCAATGGAAATTTTGTTCGAATATAGAAGGTAGTTCATCAGAAAGTCGTATGTTTGGTACATCATCTTCTTCGGGAGTTTTTCCCAGAGTTCCTTTTTCCTGAACTCCCCGTCGTGTTTCCTGATGAATCGTTCGACCATCAGGACCGTGTCCAGTCGAGGATATCTCAAAGGTTTATCATTCCGACGTGTACCGCCCATGTTTCTAGATATATCATTTGATATACTTAAATCTTGGTATACTTCCGAACTTTCAGCATCGTTTGTTTTGTAAGCCGACATTTTCTCGGCATGTATTGGCGCAGAGGGTCCTTATAAAGCGAGAAATCGTGGCAGACCACAAAATAAATCCTCTAAAATGCAATGGTTTTGGTGGAATGATGAAAGTAACAAAAAGATTGGCGCTTGGGAAGCTGGCCACGCCGCTGCCGGACCGCCAGCGCCCGATATACCGCTGGTTCCAGATCAAGGAGTCTTTCTCGAGCGGACTAGTGCACCTTCTCGCGGAGACTTGGGGGCTGCGAAAAGGCGAACTCGTCCTCGACCCTTTCTGCGGCGCCGGGACGACCCCTCTCGCGTGCAAGGAGCTCGGCATCGATTGCGTGGGGTTCGAGGCGCATCCGGTCTTTCTTTTCGCTTCGTGCGTGAAGCTGAACGATTACAATGGCGTGGAAATTCGGGAAGCTGTAGAAAAAATTTCAAGCGGAAAATTCGAGATGGCGGGTTCTGAAATCCCTGCTTTCATCGAGCGCCTCGTCCAAAAAAGAATTCTCGACGACGTGTTGTCACTGAAGCAGAAAATTTCTGAGGTGGAGGAGCAAAAGACGAGGGATTTTTTGCTGCTGGGTCTTGCAGCTTCAGTTTTCGAGAGTGGCGCTGTTTATCGCGACGGGGCTGTCCTGAAACCCGGGAAGGGACAGGTGGCGAACGTTCGCCACATCTTCAGGCGCAGGCTTCTCGAAATGTGCTCGGACGTCGAGGAGTTCAAAGGGAAGCCGTGCGATGTGCGGGTCGAGCGGGGCGACGCCAGGAATATCGGGATAGGTGACTGCAGCGTCGACGCGGTGATAACTTCGCCGCCATACCTGCAGAAGCGTGAGTACTCCCGCGCCTACTCGATAGAGCAGTGGCTTCTCGGGCTCGAGGGGCCAAAACCCGAGGGTTTGATAGGAGGACTTGGCGAGACGAGCGAGGAAACTGAAAATTATTTCAACGACATGCGCGACGTTTTGAATGAGCTGAGCCGCGTCTGCAAGCCCGGCGCGAGGATATGCCTCGTGAATTCGGACGGATGCTCGCGCGAAGGCGTCGTCGAGGTCTGCCTGCGGCTGAGCGAGATGGCGCGCGAGGCAGGGTTCAAGCCCAAGCAGGTTGTCGTCGTGAACGAGCGCTGGTGCACCACACCCTCGAGGCGCAAGCTTGGGATCGCCAAGGAATCGCTCCTCGTGTGGGAAAAACCATCTTAACCCCCGCGAACATTAATAGTGGTGAACATGACAAACGTCATATATCTACTCGGTCCGGCGGGCTGCGGGAAGTCCACGCTCACTGCTTCCCTTCTCCAGGAGATGCGGTCGAAGGGGCTGAACACGATAACACTGAACCTCGACCCGGGCGTTGAGTTCCTCCCGTACACCCCGGACATCGACATCAGGACGCACGTCTCCCTCGCGGAGGTGATGCGGGAGTACAAGCTCGGCCCGAACGGCGCGCTAGTCGTCTCCGTCGACATGGTCGTCAACCACATCCCACACATCAGGGCTATGCTGAAGGACTGGAACCCCGATTACCTGATAGTCGACACGCCTGGCCAGATGGAGTTGTTCGCCTTCAGGGAGACCGGCCCGCTCGTCGCGAAAAGCCTCGACCCTGCCAGCAACCAGCTCATCCTCTTCCTCTTCGACGCCTTCCTTGCGAAGCGCGCGAGCTCCTTCGTCTCGATGCTCATGCTCGCGACATCCGTCCTGACGAGGTTCGGCGTCCCGCAGCTGAACGTCCTGACAAAGACAGACACGATTGGACGCGAAGACGTCGACACGATCGCCGCCTGGATGGACAACAGGCACAGGATCCTCGAGGCGATGGACGAGGAGCAGAACTTGATACTTAGGGAAAGCTCCTTGGCGCTCTTGGAAGCCGTCGAGAAGGTCGCGTTCACCGGGGACTTGCTGGCGATATCCGCGACAAAGCAGGAAGGGATCGTGGAACTGCTTTCGGAGGTCCAGAGAGCGCTCGGGACGGAGTCCGAGCTTGACCTCCAGGAAGAGGCTGAAAAATTCTAGTTGGTGGCGACTTTGGACATCAAGGACAAGTTCAGGGGTTCCCTGCTCGGTGTGGCCGTCGGTGACTCTGTCGGAAAGTTTTTCGTGGGTTCGGCGCAAGCCAACCCAAACGAAGTCAAGTCCGCTATTCAGAAGCAGAGCGAGTTGACGTGGACCGATGACACACAGATGACTATGGGCCTCGTCGAGTCGCTCGTCGCGCGCGAGGGTTTCGACGGCGACCACATGGCAAAGCTATTCGTAAAGAACTACGATTCCGCGCGAGGCTACGGGCCATCGACATCCAAGATAATAGAGAGGATAAGGCGCGGCGAGCCGTGGGACGTCCCAGCGAAGGACACCGTCTGGGAAGGGGGATCTTACGGGAACGGCGCCGCGATGAGGGTCGCCCCCGTCGGCCTCCTTTACTGCGAGGACATGGGAAAGGTGAGGGAAATCGCCGAGGCGACGAGCAAGATAACCCACACCCACCCTTTCGGCGTGGACGGTGCGGCCTTGCAGGCGCATGCGGTCGCGCTCGCCGCACAATCCGACCCCGAAGATGATTTTTCGCCGGAGGAATTCCTCAAGGCCCTTGTCGAGCAGACGGGAAACGAGATGTACGTCCAGAAGCTGGAGAAGATAGGACAGCTCCTGAAATCACCGGGCGATGTGGCAAAGGAGTTGGGGAACGGCATCGAGGCTTTCAACTCTGTCCCGGCCGCGATCTGCTCTTTCCTGGCGCATCCGAGCAAATTCCAGGATGCTGTGAGCGGGGCGGTGGCTCTGGGCGGCGACGCAGACACGATAGGGGCGATGACCGGCGCGATATCCGGCGCATACCTCGGGGCGACATCGATTCCCGCGGATTGGCTGGAGAAGATCGAGCAGAGGGCGGCGATCGAGTCCCTGGCGGACAAGCTTTTCACGCTCTTCGTCAAGGAGACGCTCGGCGGCGAGTGCGAGACATGCATGACTGAGAAGGACGTCGAAGTTTACAAGATAGACCCCGACGGGCCGGACGACCTGCAAAACTTTATACTATTCTGCCCAAGATGCAGGCAGGAGAGCGAGACTAAAAAGGAGGATTTCCTTGCAAAACCGAAGAAGACAGGCAAGTACCGCGCCGTATACAGGAAGGTCTACAGGAAGACGTGAGAGTCTGGACGAAGACAGCCGCGAGAAGGTCAGCAGGCTCCTTTCGTATTTCCTGCGCCACGAGCTCGAGATCGAGCGCACCTCAGACGGTTACGTGAAGCTCGACGTACTCCTGAAGAAGATGAAACAGAGGATTCCATGGGTCACTCTCGACAACATAATCGAGGTCGTGAAGACGGACCAGAATGGGAGGTATGAGGCGAAGAACGACATGCTGCGGGCCAGGTACGGGCACTCCGTCCCGGTCGACCTGGGCCTGCCGGATGCGGACGTCGGGCTCCTTTACCTGGGGACATCACAAAAGTTCATCAAGAAAATCCTTGAGGCGGGCCTGAAGCCAGTCGGGAGGCATCTCGTTCACCTTTCCGTGACGACGGAAGACGCCATAGAAGTCGGGAAGCAGCACTCGCCCGACCCGGTTTTGCTTGTCATAGACGTTGCCGTGGCGACGAAGAGCGGGGCGAAAGTGATGAAAGCTTCCGATAAGGTCTACGTCGCGGACAGGGTCCCGCCCGAGTCGATAAAACTTTTGGAATGATTTGGTGTGGCGAACGTTCGCCAAGCTTAAATAGTAGTTCAAAAAAATTTGAAATACTATGTGTTCAACAGCAGGACGGCTACCGCTTGAAAAAGAGAGGAAGCTTGGAATTTGGGAGAAGTACCTTTCTCTCTGGGTCGTGCTCTGCATAGTCGCAGGGATAACGATTGGCAAGACATTCCCGCAGATTTCCACCGCGCTTGCACAACTTCAGGTCGCAAACATTTCAATCCCGATAGCCATCCTACTTTTCGCGATGATTTACCCGATAATGGTCCAGATCCCGTTCCACGAGATCAAGCAATCAGCAAAAAACCCGAAGCCTCTCAGCCTGACGCTTTTCATGAACTGGCTCGTTAGCCCATTCACCATGGCCCTCTTCGCCTGGTTTTTCATGAGCGTTGTCTTCGGGCAGTTCCTCACCGCAGTTCAGATCCAGGAGTTCCGCGCCGGGATGATTTTGCTCGGGATAGCGCCGTGCACGGCTATGGTTCTCGTCTGGAGCTACATGGCGCGCGCAAACGTTGCACACACCTTGGTGATGACCGCGATAAACTCCCTGACGATGGTAATCCTCTACGCGCCGATGGCGACCCTTCTCCTCGGGATTTCTGGAATAGTCGTGCCCTGGGCGACGATAGCGTTCGCGGTTGTCGTGTATATCTGCACACCTCTGGTCGCGGGGCACGTGACGAGGCACTTCGTCCTCAAGAGCAAGGGGGAGGAATGGTTCAAGGAAAGGCTGATCCCATCGCTCGGGAAGATGGCGATAATCTCTCTTCTGATCACATTGGTCATCCTTTTCATCTATCAGGGCGGGATAATCTTCGAGTTGCCGGCGATAATAGGAATGATAACGGTGGGGATTTTTCTGAACATAATGCTTGTTTTCGCCGTCGCTTACTTGGTCGCGCGCTGGATGAGGCTTCACTACGAGGATGCAGCATCAGCCGCGATAATAGCAGGCAGCAACCACTTCGAGGTGGCGATCGCGGTGGCCACGACACTTTTCGGGGTCGGGTCGGGTGCGGCGCTTGCGACAACTGTCGGGGTCCTGACGGAGGTACCGATAATGCTTTTCCTTGTTTGGCTTTGCAAGAGGACGAGGGGATTTTTCAAGTGATTAAATGAAAATGAAGTGCAATTTTCCGGCAGATTACGAGATTTCTGAAAAGGATTTGGAGCGGGTCGAGCGAGCGGTAAAGGCGGACACCAGCGAGGCGCTGAAAGTACTGAAGGCGGTTTCCAATCCTTTCAGGTTGCGGGTCCTGCGCTGCCTTGCCGTGAAGGAGATGTGCGTATGCGTTTTCGTCTCGATGTTGAAAGTCGAATATTCGAAACTTTCGTACCATCTGAATGTCTTGAAAGGGGCTGGCTTGGCCGAGTCTGTGAAGAAGGAGAACTTTTTGATATACAACCTCACCGACTTCGGGAAAAAAGTCCTGAAGAGCATCGAGCGGTGATCAGGCCGGCTTTTGTAGAAGCTCAAACATCTCTCGGCTTCTAACGTCTGATTTTCTTCTCAGGTGTTCGGCGAACTTTTTTGCGGCGCTGTCAGCGGGAGAGAAATTCATCCTCTTGTACTTCGTCCGCATGAGAAACAGACCTTCGGGAGGTGCCGGGCGGAATGAGTCCTTCGCCTCGCACTCGATCGCGCTTTTTATCTCCTTCAAATCCTTCTCTCCCGAACCGACGGCGAGAATAGCTGCAGCCATCCTGCGAATCTGCTGGCGGAGGAAGACCTGGGCGATGAAGTCGAACTTCAGGTAATCACCATCCTGGACGGCGGCGTACGCAAGATCGGCGGCCAGCGGACGGCCAGCCTCTCGCTTGCAGAAGAACTTGAAATTGTGCGCGCCCTCCAGGAGACGGGCCACGCCCTTCGCATTCTCGACATCGAAATCCCGCGGCTTCTCGCAGACATAGCGATAGTGCTTCGTCACGGTCTCGGTCCGGGGGTCGAACTCGTCCTTGACGCCGACAGAGTCCAGCACGACGATGTCATCCGGCATGTTGGAGTTGATCTCCTCCAGGTCGGGCTCCTTCAGAGTCCTCAAAGCCACGACCTGCCCGAGAGCGCTCACCCCGCGATCGGTCCGAGCCGCCACGCGATACCAAGCCCGTGTCAGCTCGCCGCATACGCCACATCCCTTCAGAGCTTTCAAAAGCTCGCCCTCAACCGTCGTCTTCCCCGGCTGCCTGACGAATCCGAAGTAATCCGAGCCGTCGTACGCCAGAAGTAACGCTTTTCTCATTTCAAACCCCAAATTTCGTTCAAAATAAAATTCCGATGCGTTCTAATAAGAGTTCGTTTAATTTTAATTGATGAAAAAAACTTACTGGAAGTGCCCGAAGTGCGGCCGGAGGTTCTCGAAATCCAAGCAGACGCACTCGTGTGTGAAACTAACACTTGACTACCACTTCAGGAAAAAACCGAAATTGAAAAAACTTTTCAGCAGCCTCGTGAGGCGCACGAAGAAGTTCGGGCCGGTCCGCGTCGAGGTCGTCAAGTCCGCGATAAACCTCGGTGCGAAATACCACTTCGCGATGATCTACGTCCGGAAGAACGGGTTTCAAGTCGAGTTCGGGTTGCGGGAGAAGATAAAGAGCAAGCGGTTTTTGCACACCAGAAAGATGGGTTACTTCTACATCTACTACGTGAAGGTTTCCAAGAAGGAAGACATTGACACCGAGCTCTTGGACTGGCTGAAGCAATCATACAAGTTGAACAAGAACTGAAGGCCGCGATCAATCCGATTCGCTGGTCGTCTGCGCGAACATTCCCTTTTCCTTCAGCCCGTGGTAATAGTTCAGGATCTTGTAATCGACAGCGAGGTCGAAGTACCTGGCCTTCCAGCGCATCTTCGCCATCGCGTTCCAGACCTTCGCGGGCAGCCTCTCGTGGGGCCTTAGCTCCTCGGGCCGGATGTTTCCCGTGACGTAAGGCCGGATGTAGTTGAGGTACCTAACGATCTTCCAGTACTTCTTCTCGACCCACGGCGTGTCGAACCCCTCCTCGAAGAGCCCGAACTCCGACCATCCCTCGAAGTCGGTGGGTGGCTTGAATCCGTTGTCTATGCTCAGGTAGTATAGTTTCGATCCGGGATAAGGCGCGTATCGCCAGAAGATAACGTTGACATCGATTTTTCCCGCGCAAATTTTTATCACCTCGTCAATAAGGTCGAGCGACTTCTCAAGCTCCTCCCGCACGTCCATCGTCGGCAGGCCGAGCATGAACGATAGCTGGAAGTCGATGCCGTGCTTGGCGCACTTCTCGACGATCTTGATCGTGTCATCGACCTTCACGCCCTTCCCAATCAGGTCGAGCGCCTTCTGCGAGCCGCTCTCCGTCCCGATGAACAGGTGCCTTATCCCCGCCTTCCTCATGATCTCCCAAATCTCGTCCTCCCACCGCCATATCTCGACCCTCGCGTTGACGTCGGCGAATGTCATCTTCATCTTCCTCTCGAGGATCCCCTCGCATATCTTCTTCACGCGGTCCTTGCTCACGAAGAAGTTGCTGTCCACGACGGAGACGCCATCGACGCCGTAGTTCTTCGAGAGGAACTCGAGCTCATTCAGGACGTTCTCGGCGCTCAGGCCGACCCACCTCCTCTTGCAGACGACGGGCTGGCAGCAGAAAGCGCACTCGAACGGGCAGCCCTGGCTGCTGAGGTAAGCCAGGCTCCTTTCGGCGTACCTG
>DYTO01000009.1 GCA_020725895.1 Candidatus Hadarchaeum sp.
GGGACCCCGCCTATGCTGTGGACATCCAGGATCGGCTCGACGTCAAGGTCCAGCCTGTCGCCGGCCTCCACCATCGATTGGGTAAGAGCGACGATCTCGTCCATTGTCATGTCGCGCGTGTAGCCGCCGACGACGAAGGCTGTCATCTCAGTCGTGGTAAGATTGTCCGATACTATGTCCTGGACTATGCTCCGGATCTCTTCGGAGTTGAGCTGTTGGCCGGACATCTTTTTCTTTATCGCCGCGGCCGAGAGAGGGCGGGGCGCTATTTTTACCTCGACATCGGCCCCTGCCGGAACGCCAAGTGTTCCTGCGGCCTCCATGAATGCGCCGAGCTCGCCCTTTTGCACCATCTTGCGAGTCGTGTTGGCGATCATGGTCACAGACGCTTTTGGGGTGATCACCTTGACCCTGTCGCCAGTGATGTGACCGAGCGCGTTCGCGTCGTCCTCGTGCATAACGACTATGTTGCGGCCGGTTTCCATGTCCAAAGGTTTGAGCTTCAAGTTTAACGAGTTCATTTCACCAGAATCTCATTTTGCGCTCATTAGATTTAAGGGTTCCCAAAGTCACGGTTAATTGATGGAAAATAAGGAATTTGAAATCGGCGGGGAGAAGGTCACGGGGTTCAAGATAGATCTGCCGTCCGCGCCATTGCTAGTCATGGTTGCCCCAAAAGGCTACGTGATGTGCGGGTATCTCGACCTGGTGACGGCGGAGAAGCTCGGGCAGGCGGCGGCTGTCGTTAGGGGCGTGAAGAGTTTTGAGGACGTTTTGAAGGCGAAAGTCGCGGGGGCGACGAGCGGCGCGAAGGCGCTGGGCGTCAGGGAAGGGATGAGCGGACGTGGGGCGCTTGAGCGGATGGTTTAGATTTTTCAAATGCAAATAAAGTTAAAATGAAAAGAAAATAAAAAAATAATCGCTGTTGTCAACCGACGAACAGCCCAAAAAATCCCGGTTACCTTGTAAAACTACTGGTCCCTAAAATTTCCGGTGTTTCTGGAAGCAGTTCCTGCAGTAAACAGCCCTGCCTTCTGTTGGCTTGAATGGAACCTCGCACTCAGATCCGCAGTCGGCGCATGTCGCCTTGTGCATCTCGCGTGGTCCGAAGTCTCTTCGTCCGCCAAATCTTCCGTATGCCATTTTATTCTCTCCTATTTTTTTAAGATACAACTCGAAGAAACAGCTCGGCCGTTCAATCTGGGTTTTCGGAAAAGCCCAATGTATCCCAAATCATTTAATTTTTCGCGCTTAAATAACGGCGCACCAATGCCAAAATTGTACTTTACTGTGAGAAATTCATTAGACTGGCTTTGGGGCCTCTATCTCGCGAGAAGCCTTCTCCATCGCGCGGCGCCTGAGCTTCTTCAGTCTCCTCTTCTTCTTTTCTCGCCAACCGGCCCTTTTCCATCTATAACGACGATTGCTCATTTGTTCACCTTTGTATGCCAAATTGATTTGCGCAATCAGGCTATAACTGCTTCTCTTTTTGCAAAGCGATATTTTAGTATATGGTGATATCATTTACCTAATTTCAGGAAATCCAAAAATTCGTTCATCAATTCAAATCCACGTCTTCTTGGAATAATCAGCATACGTGATTTTTCTTTAAGCGAGACCTCTGTTGGAAAACTGTACACGTAAAATTCCCCATGGAAAAGGCAACCACCTTGGATCTCATCGAACTTCAACTCGAAAAAAGCGCTTGCCATAAACCTCCACTTTTTCACGGCTTTGATTTTACCGTCGTTTTCGGTTATCTTGAATCTTTTTTGAGTAAGCCATTGGGTTGCGATTTCTTCTGTTTCTTTCAAATTTTTAGGTAATTGTAGATCAACTAAAGTTCTTTCATTTTTTACAAACAGCATTCCAACAAGATATGACGTTACTGAAAGTATAGTGATCCCGCCAAAGAACATAACTAACGATGTCAAACTTCCGAGTGAACTACCAATCAATCTTAAAATAATAAAAATTATGATGCCACTTGCTAAAAAATCAATCATAAAAAATTGTTCTATAGAAAGTTTTTTATTTTGGATGGACCTATTTTCATTTTATCTCCGCTTACCAATCGTTTTGGTGTTATAACCACTTGGTCTCTTCCACCACTGTGCGCCGTATGCAAAGTACACCAATGAAATAGAGAAGAATGGCAAAAAGAGTATCGGGGCTGTCAGCAAAATTCCATTCAAACTAAATTTCTGTAAAATACTGGCGTAAATTGCAACGCTACCCGATAATAGGAAAAATCCTCCGAAAACAAACCCGCTGATTTTATAAAATTTTATATAAAATTTTAGCCCTCGCACGATATTTTTTGAAGTTACGCGAGGCGCATAGCTCATCGGCTTTATTGGCTTATTTGTGAAAGGATATTTCAATTACTTACCTTGGCGGATTTTATTTTGAAGCTTTACGCCCCCATACAAGTAGAATAAACAGGCGGAAATCATCAATGGCAAAACTATTGGAAGCGGCTCTACACGTATGGTATCGGGAATAGCGCTCATCATCAAAATCGACAAAATGCCACCTAATATCATCAATGCAAAAAAATAATTCAAAATTACAACTTTTTCGGCTTTTGTCTTTTGCAAATCAAGTTTCAGGTTTTTAAATGATTTTCGTTTTTGTGGCATCAGTACCCCAAATCGTATTGCCGTAAGTTTATATTTAGCTTGTTGAGCTTTTGTTCCTCTCTTTGCAAGCCTGCTTCATCTCAGCCGCAAACTTGGCAATCTCCTGAAGAGTTTTCTCGGGCGACTTCAAGTTCTTTGAATATATCTTCGCGACGGCACTGCCGGTAATCACGCCGTCTGCACCATTCGAAACCATAGCTGCCGCGTGCTCTCCTTTTGAAATACCGAACCCGGCCATCAGCGGCACGTCCGTCCGCGCCCGCACCTTTTTCAACAGATTGACGGTCGACTCCAGGAGGCTTTCGCGCGCGCCCGTCACTCCCTCGACGTTCACCACGTACAAGAATCCTGAGGCAGCCGATACTATCTTCTCTAGCCGTTCGTCGCTGGTCGTCGGCGCGACCTGAAAGATGACGCGGATGTTTGACTTTTCGGCGAAACGCAAGAGTTCATCCGACTCCTCGATCGGCAAGTCGGGGATGATCAGGCCCTGTACCCCGGCCTCCTTAACAGTCTTCGTGAACTTCTCGAGCCCCATCACGTACGGGATGTTGTAATAAGTCGTCAGGATTATCGGCACATCGACGCCGGCCTTCCTCAGTTTCCTGACGCCCTCGATGCACCTCGTCGGTGTCATCCCTCCCCTCAGCGCGCGCTCGCACGCAGCGATGAACGTCGGCCCGTCCGCTATCGGGTCAGAGAATGGAACCCCGAACTCCAGCATGTCCGCGCCGTTTTCAACGAGCGTCTTGATCAGTTCAATCGAGAATTCCTCGTTCGGGTCGCCGTAGTAGACGTGCGGCATGTACGCGCCCTCGCCCCGCGACTTCAACTGGCGGAACTTTTCCTCAATCTCCATAGAAATACCTCACAATAGTCTCCAGGTCCTTGTCTCCGCGCCCGGAGTAGTTTATCACAACGACCTCGTCGCGCTCGAACTCCTTCCCGTTGTTCAGGACGTACGCTATCGCGTGCGCAGTCTCAAGCGCCGGAATCAGACCCTCCTTCTCAGACATCACCCTAACTGCCTCGAAGACGTCCTTGTCAAAAGCGTGGCACGGCTTAACGCGCCCGCTGTCGCAGAGATGTGAGATCTCGGGGCCGCGCCCGGGATAGTTCAGCCCGGCCGCCCGCGTCTTCGAAGGCTTGATCTGCCCGTGCTCGTCCTGCATTATCTGCATCGCCGCCCCGTGGAGCACGCCAGGCTTGCCGAGGGAGAATGCGGCCGCGCTGTTGTCTGCGTCTAGGCGCTCCCCGCCACCCTCGACGAAGTAAAGCCTGACGTCGCGCTCGCTAACGAAAGGTCTGAATGCACCGACGGCGTTGCTCCCGCCGCTCCCGCACGCGACTACCGCGTCGGGAAGCCGTCCTTCCATTTCCATGATCTGCGCCTTGAGCTCCTTCCCGATCACGCTCTGGAAAGTCGCGACTATCTCCGGGAACGGATGCGGCCCGACGGTCGAGCCCATCAGGTAATGTGTATCGCGGGTGCAAGTCGCCCATTCGCGCAGGGTGTCCGAGACAGCATCCTTCAGGACTCCCATCCCCGTCTCGACTGGCGTGACCTTCGCCCCGAGCAGCTTGATCCTCTTGACGTTGCTCGCCTGCCTCTCGATGTCCTTCACACCCATGAAAACTTCCACATCGAGGCCAACGACGTTCGCCGCCATCGCCGCGGAAATCCCGTGCTGCCCGGCCGCCGTCTCCGTTATCAGCCGCGTCTTCCCCATCCTCTTCGCTAGAAGCGCCTGCCCCAGCGAATTGTTCAGCTTGTGCGACCCACCGCAAAGCAAATCCTCGCGCTTCAGGTAGACCTTGCAACCGACGAGCTCGCTGATCTTCTTCGCGCGGTAGAGCGGCGTCGGTCGCCCGCCGTAATCCCTGAACAGGCCGTCGAGCTCCTGTCTGAAATCATCCGTCGGGTAGAATTTCTCAAACGCTTCCTCGAGCTCTATGAGCGCGTGCATCAGAACCTCGCTGACGTACCTCCCGCCGAACTTCCCGAACCTTCCCTTCACCTCAGCGCCCCCTTAGCCGCGCTTATGAATTTTCTCATCAGCTCCGCGTCCTTTTTCCCAGGGCTTGACTCGACTCCCGTCGCGACGTCTACGCCTTGCGGGTGGACCGCCCTTATCGCGTCTGCTACGTTCGAATGCGTGAGCCCGCCCGCGAGAAAGACCGGCTTGTCGACGGCGTCCCTTATGTCGTGGCTTATGTTCCAGTCGTGTGTCAGCCCCGTCCCTCCGCCACTCCTTCCCGCCGTGTCGACCAGGATTATGTCCGCGACTTTTGCCGCATCGCGCGCCTTTCGCACTTCCTCCTTCAAATCGGCGCCTTGGGGAGAGACTGGCACGACTACTATGAGCTTCACGCCGAGTTCCTTCTTGACGCGCGCGAGTTCTGAGATGGGGATTGTTGGATGGATTTGCATGTAATCTGGTTTAAGGGCGTGCGCTGTTTCGGTGAGCTCTTCAACGTTCTTCGGCATCACGACGGCGACTTTCTTGGCGTCGCCGGCCGCAGCGAATATCTTCCTCGCCTGCTCGACACCCACGAATCGCCTCGACTCCGGAATCAGGATTGCGCCAACCATGTCCGCCCCGAGATCGCTGGCGGCCTTCGCGTCCGCCGGTTCTTTTATCCCGCAAATCTTGACTTTCAACATTTCACCCTCCGACCAGCTCCCTCACCTTTTGCTCGATGTTGCTCGCGCGCATGATGGAAGTGCCGACGAGCACGGCATCGGCGCCGGCGTTCAGCATCCTCTGCACGTCGCCCCTCGTGTTCATCCCGCTCTCGCTCACAAGAGTGACGTCGTTCGGGATGAGCGGCGCCAGCCTCTCGGTCGTGGCCAGGTCAACTTTCAAAGTTTCAAGATTCCTGTTGTTTATCCCGATCAGCCTCGCACCCGCGTCGACCGCGAGCTCTATCTCCTTCTCGTCCGTCACCTCCACAAGCGCTTCCATGCCCAATTTTCTCGTCAAATCCAACAGTTCTGGCAGGGAGTCGCCTAGGATTTTCGTGATCAACAGTATCGCGTCCGCGCCCAGCTCGGCAGCCGATTCGTAAATCTGGTATTCGCCGACGATGAAATCTTTCCTCAGCAGCGGGGCATCCAGAAATTTCCTCAAGTCCCTCAGAAAACTCGGCTCTCCCTTGAAGTACTTCCTCTCGGTCAGCACTGAGAGGGCGATCGCACCGCCGCTCAACATGGACTGCGCCAGGCTAATGGGGTCTGCCCCGATCCGGATGTCGCCGGCCGATGGCGAGGCCCTTTTGATTTCCGCTATCACCGGGACTTTCTTCGCTTTTTTCGCGCTTTCAATCGCGCTGATGATGCTGTATTTTCTCCAGTCGATCTTCATCGCCCGCAGTGGCTTGTCCACCATCCTCATCTGTAGGTCGGCCCTGACGTCCGCGACTATTTGCGAAAGTATACTCACAGGCTGGCCTCCACTTCCTTGAGCATTCTCAGGTCCCCGCCGGTCGCCTCAACCAATTGGACGACCTTTTCAAACGCCCGCTTGGAATCGATTGAATCGGCGGCGGTTTCTATCCCGTCCTTGATGTCCGATGCCTTGCCGCCGACCACTATAGCTGCGGCGGCGTTCAACAGGACTATGTCTCTCCTCGGCCCCTGCTCGCCAAGCAAAATTCTCAGCGTTGCCCTCACGTTGGCTGGCAAATCTTTTCCGGCGATCGCGTCCTTGGTCGCGCGCTTGAGCCCGAAATCCTCGGGTTCCCTGGTGTACGTTATCACTTCGCCGTCCACCAGTTCCGAAATCTGGGTCTCGCCAAGCGTTGACAATTCATCAAGGCCGTCAATGCCGTGGACCACCATCACCCTCCTCGACCCCAGGTTCTTCAGCACCTTTGCGAGCGTCTCGGTCAGGTCGGCGTCGTAGACCCCCATCAACTGGGCTTGGGCGCCGGCGGGGTTCGTGAGCGGCCCCAGTATGTTGAAAACGGTCCTGATGCCCAGCTCCCTTCTAACGGGCGTGGCGTACTTCATCGCGCCGTGGAATCTCGGAGCGAACATAAAACCAATTCCTATCTTTTCGATGCATCTCTGGACTTCCTCCGGGGGAACGTCTATCTTCACGCCCAACGCCTCCATTATGTCCGCGCTCCCGGCCTTGCTCGTGACGGACCTGTTCCCATGCTTCGCGATCTTGACGCCCGCCCCGGCGGCGACGAACATCGCCGTGGTGCTTATGTTGAACGTCTTGATCTTGTCCCCGCCAGTCCCGCAAGTGTCGACCAGCAGGCCTTCGACATTCGGCTTTATTCTGGATGCGAAATCCCTCATCGTCCTCGCGAAGGCCGTTATCTCGGCCACGGTTTCCCCCTTCATCCGGAGTGCCGTGAGGAAAGACGCGATCTGCGCGGTGGTCGCCTCGCCCGACATCAGGCACCTCATCGAGGCTTCTGCCTCGCTCTCAGACAAATCCTCGCCCAACACGACTTTTTTCAGAGATTCTTCAACAGCGTTCATCGCTTCACCTCATGATCAAGGAAGTTCTTCATGATTTTCTTGCCGTGCCGCGTGAGAATCGACTCCGGGTGGAACTGGACGCCGAACATCGGGTACTCAACGTGCTCAATCGCCATTATCTCGCGGTCGGCGTCCGCCGTCTCGGCCGTTATCCTCAAGACTTTCGGGAGGCTCTTGCGCTCCGCGACGAGCGAATGGTAGCGGGTGGCCTCGAAGGGGTTCGGGACGCCTTTGAAGAGGGCGCTCCCGTCGTGCTTTATCTTCGATGTTTTACCGTGCATGAGATTTTTCGCGGGCACTATCTTGCCGCCGAAAGCGTAAGCGATTGCTTGGTGGCCCAGACATACTCCCAGAATCGGGACATCCTTCCCGAGAGTCTTTATCACGTCGACGGAAACCCCGGCGTCCTTTGGCGTTTTCGGGCCCGGCGAGATGACGATTTTCTCGGGTTTTTCCTGGATTATTTTTTTCAGCGGTGCGTCGTTCAGGAAAACCACGGGCTTCGCGCCCAGCTCTCCGACGTAGTGCACGAGGTTGTACGTGAAGCTGTCGTAATTATCTATCACAACTACTTTCATTTATTCACACCTGCTGCGCGCATCAGGGCCCGCGCCTTGTTTTCAGTTTCATAGTACTCGTTCCTGAGGACGGAGTCCGCGACTATCCCTGCCCCGACCTGCACATATCCTTTTCCGTTCTCCGATATCAGCGTCCTGATCGTTATCGCGAGGTCCGCATCGCCCGTGTAGCTGAAAGACCCCAGGGCGCCGGCGTAAACCCCTCTCCTTGTCGGCTCGAGCTCTTCGATTATTTCCATGGCGCGGACCTTCGGGGCGCCCGCCACGGTGCCTGCCGGGAACGTCGCACGCAGGGCCTCGAATGCGTCCCTGTCATTCCTCAGCTTCCCGACGACGTTTGTCACGATGTGCTGGACGTGGCTGTACTTCTCGACGCTCATGAACTCGTCCACTTTGACGGAGTTGAACTCCGAGACGCGACCGATGTCGTTCCTGCCAAGGTCGACCAACATCACGTGCTCGGCGCGCTCCTTCTCGTCCGCGAGCAGCTCCTTTTCAAGCCTCCTGTCCTCGGCCGAGCTCTCCCCGCGGCGCCGCGTCCCCGCGATTGGCCTCGTCATGACCTCGCTGCCCTCCACGCGCACAAGTATTTCCGGGCTTGACCCCACGATGCTCCTCTCAGGAAAGTCTAGGAAAAACATGTATGGCGATGGGTTGATCTTTCTGAGGTTGACGTAGAAGTTCTCCAATCTTGGCGATGGATCGAGCTCGATTCTCCTCGAGAGAACAGCCTGGATGATGTCGCCGGCGTGGACGTATTCCTTGGCGCGCTCTACCATGCGTTCGAACTCGGCCTTGCTGACATTCGGGCGGGCGGTTATTTTTTTGTGGTTGCCTGGTGGTCTCGTCCCTTTCACGCGCAAGAGCTCCTCGACGCCGGAAGCCGCGCGCTCAACCGCATCTCTTGCGTTTCCGTCCGACATGAAAACGATGGAACAATGATGGCATCTTTTCGCAACGTGGTCGAAGATCATCATGCGCTCCGGAAGGATGAATTCAAGCTCGGGCTGGCCGAGGTCGTCTTTTGCGTGGTTGCCGACGTTGAACAGCGAGCGGACATAGTCGTAGCCGATGTAGCCTGTGCAGGAAAGCATGTAGCGCGCGGCCGGCGAATGGATCTTCATCTCGTCGAATAGCATGGCCCTCCTCAAGATATCTAAAGCGTCGCCGCCTTTTCGAGCCCTTTTTTTCGCCAGCTTGACGAAATCTTCCCTTCCGGCGATGGAGACCTTTTTCCCACGTATTTTCAGGTATAGAAGTGGGTCGCTCCCGATTATCGAGTAGCGGGCCTCTTCGCCTGGGCCCTCTGTCGATTCTAGAAGGAAGGAGCCCTTCCGGGATCTCAGGCTGAAATAGATGCTGGCCGGGTCTTGACAGCCCTTGACCGTCTTGACCAACGGGACCAGGCATGGGCTGCCGAGTCTTTCAACCGCTCTTTCAACGTCCTTTTTTGTCATTGTTTTCGAGTATATTTGCATATTGTACTATTTAAGACTTTAGTGTATATTTTTGTCAAATGGCCATTTTTGGCGTCAAAACTGTTTTTTACGTCGTATCTCACCCGCTTAAATCGGAGAAGGTCAAGAGGGCAGTGATAAAAGCGCTGATAGTTTTCTATTCGCGGACGGGCAACACCAGGTTCGTGGCCGAGGCGATAGCAAGGAACTTGAAAGGGGACCTGGAAGAGCTTGTTGACAAGAAGAAGCGCGGCGGGATAATCGGCTGGCTTCGAGCAGGTAACGATGCCTCCAGAAAAAAAGAGACCGGGTTGGAGCAGACGAAATTTTCACCGGCCAAATTTGATTTGATCGTCTTGGGCGACCCGGTCTGGAACAAGAGGGTCACTCCGGCGATGAGAACTTACCTGAACAGGGACGACATTTCAAAAAAGAAAATCGCGCTCTTCAACACAAGCGGCTCCGGCAAGGCCAACACTCCCCCCCACATGAAAGAACTCGCAAAGAACCAAGATCCTGTCGCGCAGCTGGTGTTGGGCAAAGTCCTGAAGAACAAGGAAGAGTCCGAAAAGAGCGTCGCCGCGTGGTGCGTGGAAATAAAATCCAAGTTGAAATGATTTTTTAACAGGCGTTCAGATTATTGAACATGCGAACGAACGTCTTGGTCGCGATCATCGCTGCAGGATTGCTTGCCGCGGTTTCTTTGGGATATCTCGCCACTATGTCTTCGCAGCCAACTGGCCCCCACTATGAGATTACTGGTTCGGTCAGTCAAGTCGTGGACGGCGACACGATAAGAGTGATCGTCGAGAGCGTGTCCGGCGATGTCGACCCAGCCGGGCAGATCCACGTCGGGAATGTCGAGTCGGTCAGGTACGAGGGCGGGATAGACGCGCCCGAGACTTGGACGGACCCGCCCGAGAACGGCGCACTCGAGGCGAAGGAATTCGTTGAGAACCTCACCCCAAAGGGGACCAAAGTATAAGTTGACCTGAACCACCTTTCGACGGGCGGGGAAACTGACCGGCCGTACAGGGACGTTTTCGAGAGGCTCGTCGGCGTGATCTATTTCCAGGACAATGGGAAGTGGATCAACGTCAATGCCGAGGTCTTGCGATGGGGGCTGCGGGAATATCCCAACCACGAGTGGACCGCGTTCGAGAACTATCCAGCGGAGTGGGACTATCACGAGTGGCTGGCGCACAATTACCCCTACGTTTCGGGTAGTTGGTCACGAATAACTGACACGTGAATGCAAAAACTAATAGAAAAGATTCACCGAGTTTAATTGATAAAATGAAGTGCCCAAAATGTGGCTCGAATATGGACAAGTTCGTTGCAGTACACAACAAAAGGGATTTCATTTATGAATGTCCTATATGCGACTACTCGGTACTCAGCGAGCTGGCTAAACAAATAATATTGAAATCGACAAAAGAGGCGAAAGAGGGGCGGACATATCTCTGGTGTTGTGCTGTCGATAAAAAAAGCAGGTGCAAGAAAAGCGGCGAGAAACTCACGATATGTGCGTCCTGCTGCGCTGAGCAGTCAAAGAAATGGTATCGGTTGGGAAAGAAAGACCAGTTAGTCCGACGTTCGGTTCGAAGTTAAGTTTGCTTCAGTTTCCTCACCGAGAAGTACCTGTTTATCCCGTTGACCATCGCATCTACGCTCGCCAGCACTACGTCCTCCTTGACGCCCTTCGCGATGTAGAGATTGCCCTTCTCGTCCTCGAACTTCACCGTGACCTCGGCCAGGGCGTTGCTCCCGCCTGTTATCGCGTCCAGATGGTACTCCTTCAGCTTCAGGTTCGAGATCTCCGACACCGCCCCCCAGATGGCATTTATCGCGGCGTCGACAGGCCCGACACCGGTGGCCGAGTTCTTCCTCTCCTCGCCCTTCACCGAGACCCAGACGGATGCCGTTGGGGTTATCGTGCTGCCGGTCGTCACCGTGACTTCCTTCAGCTCGACCGTCTTCTCCTCCTTTGGCAGAGCACCAAGCACGCTCTCCGCGATCGCCAGCAGGTCGAGCTCCGTGACTTCCTTCCCCTTGTCCCCGAGCTCCTTGACCTTGCGCGTGATCTCCAGCGCCTGCTTCCTGTCGGGCTTTATCCCGATGCTCGTTAGATGTTTCACGACGGAATGCTTGCCCGTGAGCTTTCCCAGGCCGAGCCTTCTTATGTGCCCGACCGTTTCGGGCGATATCGGCTCGTAAGTCCCCGGGAACTCCAGCACCCCGTGCGCGTGTATCCCCGCGGCGTGCGAGAAGGCGTTGCTCCCGACGATTGCCTTGTTCGGCGGGACTGGGATCCCCGTCAGCCTCTGGACGAGCTCCGACGTCTCGACGAGAAGTTTCGTGTTGACGTTGGTCTTTATCCCGTAGAGTGTGTGGAGGGCCATGATCACCTCTTCAATCGAAGCGTTCCCTGCCCTTTCCCCGAGGCCGTTTATCGTCCCGTGGATCTGATCGGCCCCCGCCTCGACTGCGGCCAGGGTGTTCGCGACGGCGAGCCCGAGGTCGTCGTGGCAGTGGACGCTTATCGGCACCTTGATGACGGGCCTGAGCTCTTTGATCAACCCGTGCATCGCCTTCGGCGTTATTACACCGACCGTGTCAGGGACGTTTATTCGGTCGGCGCCGGCCTTCACGGTCGCCTGGAGTATCTGCTTCAGGTAGTCCAGGTCCGTCCGGCTGGCGTCCATCGCCGAGAACTCGACCTTCGCGCCGTGGTCCTTCACGTACTCCACGAACTCGACGGCCTGGTCGAGGATCTCCTTCCTAGATTTTTTCAAGATGTACTTCAGGTGAATGTCGGAAGTGCTTATGAAAACGTGAACGCAATCAACGCCCGTCGCCAGAGCGGCGTCGACGTCCTCCTTCTTCGGCCTCGCCAGCGCGCATATCTCCGTCTTCAGCCCGGCCTTGACTATCTCCTTGATAGCTTTCCTTTCCCCCTCGGATGCGATGGGCGTGCCGGCCTCTATCGTGTCCACGCCCAGCTTGTCCAGCTGCTTGGCGAGCCTGAGCTTCTGCTCGATCGTGAACGACACGCCGGGAGTCTGGTCCCCGTCCCTCATCGTGGTGTCGAAGACCCGGACCTTCTTCGGCAGCTTCTCGCCCTTGTAGGCCTCGCGGATGTACCCGCTCGTAACGGACTTGTCGCTCATTTCTATTACCCAGAATATTCAGAGTGTCCATTAAATATAGCTGGCGTCAGATATAGCAGAGGTGCCAAAATGGCGAAAAGTAATGTGACTGTGCTGGACACGACTTTGCGCGACGGCGAGCAGACGCCAGGGGTCTCCTTGGGGCCGTCCGAGAAGATAGAGATAGCTAGGGCCATCGACGACCTCGGCGTCGACATAATCGAGGCCGGAGCCGCGATAGTCTCGGAAGGCGAGAGGAAGGCGATAAAGCAGATATCGAAGGAGAAGCTGAACGCAGAGATCTGCAGCTTCACCCGCGCCGTGCGAGCAGACATCGATGCGGCGCTCTCGTGCGACGTTGACAGCATCCATCTCGTTGTCCCGACATCTGACATCCACCTGAAATACAAGCTCGGCAAGACCAGGGCGGAACTCGTGAAGATGTCATACGATGCGGCGCAGTACGCGCTCGACCACGGGCTTGTCGTGGAGTTTTCCGCGGAGGACGCGAGCAGGGCCGACCTGGTATTTCTCACGAAGCTGCTCAAAGGGGCGGTCAAGCTTGGTGTCCAGAGGGTATGCCTTTGCGACACAGTGGGGGTCCTGACGCCGGAGAAGTCGAAGGAACTCTATTCAAAGGTCGCTGGCGAGTTGAAGGTCCCGGTCGCCGTGCACTGTCACAACGATTTCGGAATGGCCACCGCGAACACCGTCGCGGCGGTTAGCGGCGGAGCGCGCGAAGTCCACGTCACGATAAACGGGATGGGGGAGCGCGGAGGCAACGCGGCGCTCGAGGAAGTCGTGGTCGCGCTCGACAAGTTCGCTGGCGTGAAGACCGGGATCAATCTCAAGAAACTTTACTCGGTTTCAAAGCTCGTCGAGAAGGTCACGGGTTTCCCGATTTCACCGGCGAAGCCTGTGGTCGGGGAGAACGCCTTCACCCACGCGGCAGGCATCCACACCCACGCGGTCCTGAAGTATCCGGCCACTTACGAGCCCATGACGCCCGAGATGGTCGGCCAGAAGAGGCGGCTGGTCTTCGGAAAGCACGTCGGCTCGCACGCGATCGAGAGCGAGCTGAAGAAGATGGGGCTTAAGCCGACTAAGGAGCAGGTGACCGAGATATTCGGGCAGGTCAAGAGGCTCGGCGACCAGGGCAAGTTCGTCACGGACACCGAGTTCCGCGCTATCGTTGACTCCGTTCTCGGCAGGGAGTTCGAAGAGGCCGTGAAACTCACGGACTTGACGGTATTCAGCGGGAACAGGGTCACGCCGACTTCGTCGGTGAAGGTGAAGTTCGGTGATAAGGAAGTCGTCGAGTCGGGGATAGGAATCGGCCCAGTAGACGCGGCGATGAACGCTATCAAGAAGGTCGTCGAGGGGATTTCCAACATACGCTTACAAGAATATCACGTTGACTCGATTTCCGGAGGGACGGATGCCGTTGTCAACGTTGTGGTAAAGCTGACGGACGGGAAGAGGATAGTCACGGCGCGCGGAACTAGCGGCGACATAATAATGGCGAGCGTCCAGGCGATGATAAACGGGGTCAACCGGTTGCTTTGGGACCGGAGGATAAGGGGGTAGTTATGCCGCGACCAGTCCTGGAAGAGATTGAGAAAGTAAGGACGCCGGCGGCCGGGGAAGTCTTGGGGCTCGTGGAGCAGATGTTCGGTTTCGATCGCGTTCGCGTCCGATGCAAGGACGGCTACATAAGAAATTGCAGGATCAGGGGAAAGATCCGAAAGAGGATGTGGGTGAGGGAGGGCGACGTCGTTATCATCCAGCCTTGGCCGGTGCAGGCGACCGAGCGCGGGGACCTTCTTTACCGTTACACCAGGACCCAGGTCGAGTGGCTGAAGAAGAAAGGGCTTTGGGATTAAGGGAGTCCATTGTCTGATTTTGAGGATATTCTCAGGAACCTGGAGCGCCGCAAGCGCGAGCGTCTGGAGAAAGATTCGGACACTTACAAGATCATGGAGAGGGTCTTCGACCAGTCCACCCTCTTTGTCCTGAATGACATGATCAACCGCGGGATCTTCGACGTATTCTACGGCGCCGTTTCCACGGGAAAGGAGGCGAACATATTCTGCGCGATTGACAAGCTCGGGAACTACGTCGCCGTGAAGATTTACAGGATAGCTACGTCCGACTTCAAGAGCATGCACCGATACCTCGCGAGCGACCCGAGATTCTCACGGGTTCCGAAGGACCAGAGGCGCGTGATCTTCTCGTGGGCCTCGCGCGAGTTCAAGAATCTGCAGCGCGCCCACGAGGCTGGCGTCCCCGTGCCGAAGCCGATCGACCAGCAGAAGAACGTCATCGCGATGGAGTTCATCGGGGAGAACGGCGTCCCTTACCCGCGCATGAAGGACTTGCCACCGAAAGACCCGAAGAAGGCTTTCGAAATCCTGCTCGATTGCGTGAAGCTCCTCTACAAGGAGGCGGGGCTCGTCCATTCGGACCTGAGCGAGTACAACGTTATGCTCGCGCCGGACCCCGTTATAATCGATTTCTCGATGGGGACGGAAACCGGCAACCCGATGTCGATGGAATTGCTCCAGCGGGACATGGATAACATCGTTAGATATTTCCGGAAGCTAAAAGTGAAGACTCCCGAAGTCGCCGAGATTGTCAAGGATATCGTTTCTGAAAGCGACTGATAATTAATCGATGCCCAAGCGCTTGCATTCCTTGTCAACGAACTTTTGGATCTCAGCGATCTCCTCGTCTTTCAAGTGCTTGAAGCGGCCCTGCGTCTTCAGGTACTCTGCTACCGGCTTCCTCTTCGTCGGCTTGAGGGTGACCTTTATCTCCCCGTTCTCCGCCTCGAAGAGTATCCAGGCGCCCGTCTGGACTGCGAGGCGCGCGACATCTATCGTCTGGTCGGAGTCGATCCTCCAGCCGGGCGCGCAGGGAGCCTGTACGTGGATGTACGTCGGGCCCTTGATGGATGCCGCCTTCCTGACCTTGTTTATCAAGTCGTACGGATACGCGACCGATGCTGTGGCAACGTAGGGGGACCCGTGGGCGATCATTATCGCTGGGATGTCTTTCTTGAACCTGGCCTCGCCGCGTTCCATCTTTCCGACGGGAGTGGTCGTGGTCCAAGCGCCGAATGGGGTTGCGCCACTGCGCTGTATCCCGGTGTTGTGAACCACGATTCCATCGGCGATGAAGTTGTGCTCGTCCTCGACCCGCAGATCAAGCGTTGGTTCCATTCCGACCGATCGGATGCTCCTGATGTTCTCCATCTCGAAATATTCGTTGCCGACAAGGAAGTTCTGGTATTTGTACTGGGATGGATATTTCTCCACGTTCCACTTTCCTTTCTTGCTGAAGCAAATGTAGCCGAACTCGGTGTCCTTCAAAAGTGTGCGGTCAACGCATTTTGTACCCTTCTTCACATTTATGCGATGGATTTTCCCAACTCTATATCCCATCGTCTGTAAGAACAGTCTCATGCGCTGAACAAGCTCGAAGCTCGCCGATGTGTACCTGCAGCTGTTGTCTATCTTGTAACCGTCGGAGTGCATGAGTCCCCAGAGAAACGCCTCCTTCTCCTCATTTGAAAGCGTGAACGCCCACGGAGGTATAGTCTTGTTCTTCGCCCCGCGGCCGAAACCAAGCGAATCGATGAATCTGGCAAGGTTCACCGAGTTTATGTAAACGTACACGTCATCGAGGCGCATGCTGTTCCCGAACAAGGAAGAGTGGATGTCGACAAGTTCTTCTCTCCCTTCCGTTCCCTCCGGTAGCGCGAACCCGACTTCCCCCCTCTCGGGCCTGACCCAGCCGTTCCCGACCCATAAGCCGAGGTACTTCATGAGCTCCGGGGAAGTTTCTGTCGGGATGTTTATTTCGTTCAATTTGTTGACCTTGTAATCTCCCGTCTTCACGCTCTTGAAGTCAAACCTGACTGGATCCCCGCCTTCAATGTTTTTCATCACGACTATCTGGTCGCCCGCCTTCAGCTCGGCGAGGGTCTTCCAGACTAGCTGGTTCTCCCTGCCCCTGCCGTTCCTTCTCAAAATCAGGAATGGGTGGTTTGATGTGGCTCTAATTGTGTGGTGAAACGTTTCCAACTCGAAGACCTCTTTCACGCCGTTATCGAAAACACCGGTGCACCTCTTCAGGACTGGCTTGTGGGTCTTTTGGTCAAATGCGTATACCTCGTCGCCCACATCCACTTCTGTGATCCTCTTGAGGCCATCCTTTGTCATTATGCGTGATGATGTGCTCAAACAATTCATGTAGGCTTCGTTATCGTAACAGATGTAAACCATGTCCTCGCCTCTCTCCATTGCGCCCGAGAGCGCCTGAAGCCCGATGTCGCCCGTTCCCCCGTCGCCCGCGATCGCAACGGCCTTCACATCTTCCTTTTTCAAAACTTTCAGGGCACGTGAAACGCCGGAGGCAACCGCCGCGGCATTCTCGAACGCCACGTGGATCCAAGGGACCCTCCAAGCCGTCTCGGGATAGGGCGTCGTCGTGACCTCCATGCAGCCCGTGGCTTGGGCGACCACCGTTTTCTTGCCGAGCGCCTTCATGACATGGCGGATTGCAAGCGCGCAGCCACATCCTGCACAGGCCCTGTGCCCCGGCGCCAGGAGCTCGTCTTCGGGAAAAACCTTCATTCTTCCACCTCCACGTCCTTCAGGCCCAGCCATCTCAACGGCTTGCCCACCTTTCCTGATTTCGCCGCCGCTTCCGTCTCGTCGATCACCGAGTCGATGTCTGCGGGGGTTATGTCTCGACCGGCAAGTCCACAAATGAAATCTATCGCAGGGATTTTCAAATTGGCCGATGAAAGGGAAGTTGCGACATCCAGGAACAGCCCTCCTGAAGAGCCGAGTGAGATGTCCTTCTCCATTACCGCGATCGCCTTAGCGTTACCGACCGCCTCGACCAACTCTTCTCCTGGGAAAGGCCTGAAAGATCTCAGCCGGACCATCCCGATCTTTTTCCCGCGTCTCCTCCTCTGGTCGATCACATCCTTCAGGGCGTTGCCTAACGAGCCCATCGTTACTATGATCACGTCAGCGTCGTCGCTGCCGTAGCGCTCGAGCAAGCCGTACTCCCTGCCGAACCTTTTTCCAAATTCTTTCCCGACTTCTGCGATGACCTTCTTGGAATCCATCAGCGCCTCGTGGAGCATGTAGCGGAACTCCGTATAATGAGCCGGTATCCCAACAGCGCCGACTGTCGTGGGTTTGTCCGGGTCCAGGGAATATGGATAACTGTATGGCGGGATGAAATTGTCCACCTCATTCTGCTGCGGCACGTCGACTGGCTCGGCAGTGTGCGAGAGTATGTAGCCGTCGTAACAGACCATCACCGGCAAGAGGGTTCTCTCGGCGATGATGAAGCTCTGCAGGACTGTGTCGAGTATCTCCTGGTTGTTCTCGCAGTAAAGCTGGATCCAGCCCGAATCGCGGACGGAAATCGAGTCCTGCTGGTCGCACCATATGCTCAGGGGTGCAGACACCGAGCGGTTGGCGTTCGTCATCACTACCGGGAGCCTGAGTCCCGAAGCCACGAATAGCATCTCGCTCATCAGCATCAGGCCCTGCGATGAGGTCGCGGTGAAAGCACGGACACCCGTGGCCGCGGCGCCTATGCACGCGCTCATGGCGCTGTGCTCTGACTCGACCCGGATGTACTCCGCGTCAAGCTCACCATCTGCTATGAAGTCGGCCAGCTTCTCGACGACCACCGTCTGCGGGGTTATCGGATATGCAGGGACGACCTGGACGCGGGCGAGCCTCGCTGCGATTGCCGCCGCCTCGTTGCCGTTCAGGACTTCCCTCACTTTTTCTCCTCCACCATCTTTATCGCCTTGAATGGGCATTCGTGGGCGCATATGCCGCACCCCTTACAGTACTTGTAGTCTATCTTGTAAGGTTTCCCCTTGATTATCGCGACGTCGGGGCAGTACATCCAGCACTGGCCGCACAACTTGCACTTCTCGACGTCGATGACGGGCCTCTGGCTGCGCCACCCGCCTGTCTCGTACTTCTCCGTACTCCCGGGCTCGGTGATCACTGCCCCTAGCTTCAACTTCTTTTTCTCCGTCATGCCATCACCGTCTGCTCGTAGGCGTTCATCACTGCCGCCACGTTCTTTTCCGCGCCCTTCCCTTTGAAATATTTCTCCACGGATTTCGCGACCGACCCCCAAGAAACCAGCCCGCTCGCGCGCGCGAACGCGCCCAGCATCGCAGTGTTGACTATGGGCCTGCCAAGCGTGTCCATCGCGATTTTGTTGGCGTCGACAAGCGCAACTCGCCTCCCCTTCAACTACGCGGGGATGATGTTCGAGTTGAGGATGACAAGGCTGCTCGGCTTCAACCCCTTCGTGATGTCCACCGATTCCAATATCGTGGGGTCGAAAATCACGACGTAATCGGGGTTGTAGACCTCGCTGCGGACCCTGATTGGCTTGTCGTTTATCCGCGTGAATGCCACTACTGGGGCGCCTCTCCTCTCCGCGCCGAAAAATGGGAACGCCTGGCAGTATTTTCCCTCGATGAACGCCGCTTCTGCCAGCAGGCGGGCTGCCGTGACCGCGCCCTGTCCGCCGCGCCCGTGAAAACTGACCTCTATCATTGTAATTACGACTATTTTTCGCATACCTTATATTTTGCCCTAGACCACTCGATTGGGTGTAATTGTGGAATTGATCGGGTTGGAGCTACCGCTAGTCGGGCCCGGGGACGATCTGGTCGCGAGTATCCTCGAGGCGGCGAAAAAGATAGGTGGGCTGAAAAAGGACGATGTGCTTGTCGTGGCGTCGAAAGTCATGGCCACGGCCGGCGGGGAGCTTGAGGAGCTTTCGAAAGTCAGGCCTTCCAGGCGCGCGAAAGCGCTGGCGAAAAGGAGCGACCTGCCGCCAGAGTTCGTTGAGATAATCATCCACGAGGCTGACGAAATCCTCGGCGTGAGCAAGGGCGCGATCCTGACGATCAAGAATGGAGTCCTCAGCGCGAATGCAGGCGCGGACAGGTCAAACGTTCCCGACGGTTTCGTGGCACTCATCCCTTCGAGGCCCGACTCGGAAGCCGGGAAAATCAGGCAGGAGATTTCCAAAAGGGCCGGCGTGAAAGTCGGCGTGATAGTCGCCGACAGCAACGTCAAGCCCTTGAGGATGGGGACTGTTGGGCAAGCTATAGGTTTCGCGGGGATCGAGCCTGTCGTCGACTACCGCGGGCAGCTTGACGTTCACGGGAAACCCCTGCGCATCACGTTCCAGGCGATCGCGGACCAGCTTGCGACAGCCGCGCAGGTCGTCATGGGTGAGGGCGGGGAAAGGATTCCTGTTGTTGTTGCACGAGGGGTGAAGAAAATATCTACTGAAAATCCAAAATTCTCTCCCAAGATCGCGCCTTCAAAGGACCTTTATTCAGGGATGCTGAAGTTTGGTGGGGAAATATGAACGCTGGAATAGGGAGTGACGAGATAATCGAAAAGCTGAACAGGGACCACAGGATTATACTTGAAGAACTTTTGATCGTGGAAAAATCCCTGGCGAGCAAAAATCCGGATGAAATAAGTGGCGCTTTTGAAAAGCTTCTGGAAGTTTTGAAAACGAAATTGCAGGCCCATTATCTCGACGAGAAAAACGTCGTTTTCCCGGAACTCGACGAACTCCCGACGAAATGGCCCTTGAAACTGGCGAACCTTGACCACGACGACATGGACTTGATTTCTTCAATAGCCGAGAACCACATCGAGTCCGCGGCGAGGTTCAAGGACGAAAAAAAAGTCTTTTCTGCGGTCGAGACGGCGACGAAACTGATAGAGTTCATAAAAAAGCACTTCAGGCTCGAGGAGGATCTCGTCATTCCCCTTTGCAGGCGCTTGAACGCGGAACAACGCGAAAGAATCATGAAAAGTTTGAAGGGAAACGGGCGCTAAATCTGCAATTAAAAATGCTATTTTTCTGCAGTCCGATTTTTGAATTCGATTGAAAAACAGCAAAAAATGGATTTTAAGGTCAAAAAACGGTTGTTTTGGTTTCGGAATTTTGGTTATAAGGCCGTTATAATAAGTGTTTAAACGCAAAAAAATAATTGTGTTATGAGAGGATGAGGAGAAACTCTATCAGGCCTCCGTGCGAAATAATAGTAAAAAAGCTATTTCCGGCATTAAGAGCGGCACTAGTTGAGGAACTGATTAATAAGCATAAGCTGACGCAAATCCAAGTTGCTGAAAAACTCGGCATAACCCAGCCCGCGATCAGCCAGTACGTCAACCAAGCGCGCGGAGCGGAATACAAGAAAATATTGAAATTTTTCGAACTCGACGCCGAGGTAAAGAAAATGGCTGCCGCAATCGCGAAAAATAGAATACAGTTCCCGAACAAGTTCCAGATATACTGCGAGATCTGCACAAAAATGAAGAAGAAGATAAATGAAAGCTTGCTGCTGAAAGAGTTCAACAACAAAAAATAATCCAAAAATCGCTTTTAATTAGAGTATGCGGATGTTATATTGGGATCAGATGAACGCTTACTTCGACAACGGGACGACCACCCCGGTCGCGAAAGAGGTCCTGGACGCGATGCTTCCATACTTCAGGGAGAACTTCGGCCACCCTATTTTCATATATTCCCTCGGGCAGGAAGCGGCCGAGGCGATCGAGAGGTCGCAGAAAATAATCTCGCGGACGATAAACGCGAAACCAGAGGAGATAACTTTTACCTCGAACGGCACTGAGTCGATAGACCTGGCGATCCGCGGGGCAGCCTACGCCAACCGCAGGAAGGGAAACCACATAATCACTACAAATGTAGAGAACCCGTCCGTGCTCAGAGTGTGCGACAAGCTTGAGAGCGATGGGTTCAAGGTAGACTATATCGCCGTTGACAAGCAGGGCCTTGTGGACCTGGACCAATTGAAAAAAACTATCAACGACAAGACTATTCTCGTGAGCGTTGCGAACGTCAATGACGAGATTGGGACGGTACAGCCTGTGGACGAAGTAGCGAGGATTGTCCGTGAGCAGGGGCGGAAGATATTTTTCCACGTAAACGCGATCGCCGGTTACATGAGGGTCCCAGTAGATGTCGAGCGCCTCGGCGTCGACATGCTGAGCCTGAGCGCCCACAAGATCCACGGGCCGAAGGGCGTTGGCGCGCTTTATCTGCGAAAAGGAACGAGGATCGAGCCACTCAACTACGGCTACGTCTCGATGTCTGGGCTGAAGCCCGGCACCGAGAACGTCGCGGGGATAGTTGGCTTCGCGAAGGCTGCCGAACTCGCGTCGGACAGGTTCGATAGAAACGTCAAGAAGATGCTCGAGCTCAGGGAACGGTTGATGAAAGGAATCGAGGAAAGGATGTCCTATTACCTGCTTCACGGCCCACGTGGTGAGAAGAGAAGCCCGGCCAACGTCAACTATTCCTTCAAGGGGGTCGAGGGCGAGGCGATACTCCTGAGGCTTGACCTAGAAGGGGTGTCCGTCGCGACAGGCTCGGCCTGCTCGACGAGGAAACTCGAGCCAAGCCACGTACTCACGGCCATCGGGATAAAGCCCGAGGTGGCGCACAGCGCGACGAGGTTCACCATCAGCTGGCAGAACACACCCGAAGAGGTTGACTACGCACTTGACGTTCTGCCTGGGGTGATTGAGAACCTGAGGAAGATAAGCCCGATAAAGGCGGAGGATATGTGATGCCAGCAGAGTACACGGAAAGGAGCCTGTTGAAGTACAGCCAGAAGCTGATCGAGATGTTCAAGAACCCGAAGAATATCGGGGAGATGGAGAACCCGACGGTTACGGCGGACGAGGGGGACGTCCAGTGCGGGGACGCTTTCAGGATGTTCCTGAAGATAGAGGACAACGTGATTGTCGACGCGAAGTTCCTCTCTTTTGGATGCGCGGCCAACATCGCGACCGGTGCGGCGACGACAGAAATAGTGAAGGGCAAAACGGTGGATGAAGCCGAGAAGATAACTATCAAAGAAATCACGGAAAGTCTCGACGGGCTACCGCCTCTGAAGATGCACTGCGCGACTCTCGCCTTCAAGACGCTGAAGAAGGCGCTCGAGAACTACAGGAAAATGCAGAAGTGAACAGATGGGCGAAGTAGCGATCCCGAAATTTTTGGACGCTTGCATAATCTCAAATGGCCTGGAGGTCAGCGAGTTGATGGGGCTGAGGAAGGACGCGATAATGTACGTCCAGCCCTGCGCCTCGGAGCGCGGGAAGCTCATGGCCGACATAGAATTCTCCAAGAACCTCGACGCACAGTTCTTCGACACCAATGTCCTCTGCTCGCTTCTCGAGACTCACAGAAGGAGGTTCGCCGAGCTCAAGTGCAGTCCGAGCCTCGGCGTGGCGAAGGTCAAGTGGAAGGGGCGGGAGATGAGCATTTTCAAAAACGGGAAGCTCAAGATACAGCGGGCGCCGACCCGCGAGGAGATAGCGAAGATCGCGAACTCGACGGCGCGGCTGATCTGGGGTGCTGTCTTCTGCGAAGTCTGTGGCAAGCCTGCGCTTGCCTGTGCGTCGGGCGCGTGTGGGAAGTGCAGGACTGGGGAGCACAAAGCCAACGTCGATGAGATGCCGAGCGGTGACCTTCTGAAGCAGGCACTTGATGCTTTCGAATCCGCGCGAAAGAATCCTGAGGAGGCAGAGAAGAATTTCCAGAAGGCGAAATATTTCGCGCTGCATTTCGTGGAGGAAACTCCCGAAAAGAAAAACGCTGCCGCGGGTCTCGCTCTGATCTCCGAAGTCGAAAAATCGGGACAAGCTAAGGCTCAACGGTCTTGAACGACTCTGAAAGCGGGTGCCCCTTCGAAGTCAGGGAGAAAACTTTTTCCCACCCAAAGGGCGCCTTCCTTACCTCGTAGCCGGTCTCTGTCAGTTTCTCGCGGAGTTTGTCGATGATTTTCTTCGCGACGTCCGGCTTGCCCGTCTCAGCGGAAAGGTGGACGAAAGGATAGACGACGAGCTTCCTAGCGCCGACCCTCTTCGCGCCGACGTCTATCTCCTCGGCTCCCTTTTGCACGACGCTGGGGATGTCCTTCTCGTCCTTCTTCTCGATCGTGACGAAAACAACGAGGGCATCTTTGATGCCACAGCTCTTGCACTCCTCCGTGATCTCCTCGGCGAATTTCGTCTTTTTTGTGACCTCGAACGAAAAGAAATCGCAGTGTATCAGCAGTACCTTCATTCCAGCACCAATAACATTGCACGGCGGCTGTTATAAATTGTTCAGCAAACTTTTAACTCGCGGCCGAGAATTGGAAATGGGAAAATGCTAGATGTGGTGAACATTAGGAATGATTTCCAAATCCTGAAGACGGGAGTGATTTATCTGGACAGCGCCGCAAGCAGCCTCACGCCAGAGCCAGTCATAGAGAAGATGCTGGAGTTCTACCGCGGCTACAGGGCGAACGTGGAGCGCGGCATCCACAGGCTTTCGCAAAAGGCGAGTGACGAGCTCCTGAAGGCGAGGCGGAAGGTGCAGAGTCTGATAAACGCGGGGTCAGATTCGGAGATAATTTTCACAAAGAACACGACGGAGGGGATAAACTCCGTGGCGAACGGGATAGAGTGGAATAAGGGAGACAAGGTCGTGACGACTCTCTTGGAACACCACTCGAACCTGGTTGTTTGGCAGAGGGCCGCCCGAAGGTCCGGACTGAAACTCGAGCTGGTGCAGCCAGACAAGGAGGGCCTCTTCAACATCGGCGATTTCGAGAGGGCGATTGACGAGAAGACTAGGCTTGTCGCCGTCGCGCATGTCTCGAACGTGCTCGGTAGCCTGCTCCCCGTCAAGGAGATAACAAAGATTGCTCATACACGTGGCGCTGAGGTCCTGGTCGATGCCGCGCAGTCGGTGCCGCACATGCCGGTTGACGTCAGGGCGCTCGGCTGCGACTATCTCGCATTCTCAGGCCACAAGATGCTCGGGCCGACGGGGATAGGCGTACTTTTCGTCGGGGAGGGGCTTCTGAAGAGTCTCGAGCCGTTCTGCGTCGGAGGCGGTACGATAGAGGAGGGCGGGCTCGAGGATTACGAGCTCGGGCCTTCGCCGGCGAGGTTCGAGGCCGGGACCCCTCCGATTGCCGAAGCGATAGGGCTCGGCGGAGCGGTCGACTACATTTCAAAAATAGGCCTCGGTGAGATCGAGAAGCACGAGCGTGGCCTGATGGAAAAAATGTACTCCGGACTTTCCGGGATATCGAATGTGGAGGTCTACGGGCCCAGCGACCCCAAGAAGCGCGCCGGCATCCTCTCTTTCAACGTTGAGGGGATGGGGCCGCACGACGTCGCGGCTATCCTCGACAACACTGCGAAGATAATGGTGAGATCTGGACAACACTGCGCGATGCCACTCCACACGAAGCTCCTGAACAGACCGAACGGGACAGTGCGGGCGTCCATCTACGTTTACAACACTAAAGAAGAAATTGAGAAATTCATAGCTACCGTTGATGAGATCTCCAGGACGCTAGCCTAGAGCAAGGCGGCCAATTCCATTTATATCTTTCCGAGTTCCCCGCTTCTGATCTTCTCAACCAGAAGGTTCCACTCGCCCGCGGTCAGCTTTGCGGTGTGGTCGGCCTCGCCGATCTCAACGCAGCTGTCCTTGAACTCGACTGCGGGGCATCCGGATTTTCCGCAACACAATACTACTCTCATTTTTGCACCGAAACAACTCGACTTTGCTTCATAAAAACGTTTGGCGGCCCTGGCGGCACGCGGTATTATACTAGTTGGGAGTGATATTCCCAACTACGAAAAAATCCTGCAGCGCCCAAAAAAACGATATCAAGTCAGGACAACTTTCTCGTCCTCGACGCCGTCCTCGACAACCTTGCGATAGCCCCTGTAGCTGTTGTCCTTCAGCGAGATTATCAGGAATGAGTGCCCGACCCAGTACTTGCTCCTGGCCTCGTCCTCCGTCGACCAGAAAGGCTCGTGAGTGGGGTGGCTGTGGAAGAAGCCGACGACCTCCTTCCCCTCTTTCTCGGCTTGCCTGAAAGCCCGCAAAATCTCCTCGGCATCCATCTCGTAAGCGACAGGCAGGCCCAAAATGTTCTTCGCGAAAATCACATTTTCGACGATTCTCTCGTCACCGGCTGATCTGCCCACCAGTATCCCGCACGCCTCGACGGGTGCGCTCTTGCGAGAGTTCTCTGCCATAAGCTCGAAATCCTTCCTTTTCAATTTCAGAACCATTCAAATCTCAATTAAACAGATTTTTTGTTCCGTAAAAGTTTAGAGGTAAAGAAAACGCTGGAAAATTACCGCAATTTAGCTTGGTTGAAAAACAGAATCCGCAATAGCTTGATCCAATTTTATGTCGTAAATTCTCACGGTCATTGTAGAATAATTTCCGGGATAATTTTCTTCATACGTAAAACCTTCGCTGGTTATGCTTGATTGGCCTAATATTCTTTCCATCTGATTTTCGGCTAGGGCGTAGCAATCCGCAAAATAGTCATTATAATCTTGCAAACTAACTTCCTTCCAATCGCTTGAAGGTCTCCACAACCAAAACTCGTTATCCGCCAAATTGATAATGATACTATTTTCGATCACATAACCCCAGCTATACCTATTCTCCACTGTGTCTGTTCTTACACTCAAATTATCCGTGTAGACATTCTTTATTCTTGTTCTGCTCTCTATTTTTGTGAAAACATTTTCCCAAAGTTGCCCCGTGGTTTCGGTTTTAAAGTCAATACCAGTACCTGTCGTTAGCATATCATTTTCAATCGGAGATGTGTTGTCCGCTTGATTGTCGGAACCTCTTAAACTAAAAACGATGTATCCGCCGACTGAAAGTCCAACCACCGTGCCTACAACGAGCAACAAAGACGTCGTTTCGCTGGCCCCAATTTCTCTGAGATTCATTTACTCCCCATCGTTCCTTGCTCTCTCGATATAAATAGTTTTGCGAATGATTATTAAGAAACCAAAAAGAAGTTGTCTCGATGGAGCAACCAATCATCGACAAGATAAACGAGCTGACATCTGCCGGGAAGCCATTCGCGATAGTCACTATAGTCCGCACGAGCGGCTCCACCCCGAGAAAAGCCGGCGCGAAAATGATAGTCACGGAGGACGGGGACACCTTCGAGACGATAGGCGGCGGGTGCGCCGAGAGCGGGATAGTCTCCGAGGCTCTCGACGCGATCGTCAAGGGCGAGCCCAGGATGGTGAGCATGGACCTCGAGCCGGAGGAGGATGGCGGCGTCGGGATGATGTGCGGCGGGCGCGTTGAGATGTACATCGACGTCGTCAAGCCCCAGCAAAAGCTGCTGATTATCGGCGGCGGACACGTCGGCGAGCATGTGGCTAGGATGGGTAGCATGATAGGACTCTCAGTCACCGTCATCGATCATGTCGCTAAAAAGGAAGACCTGCCTGAAAAGGCTGAGCTGATAAAAGCGCCACTCAAGGAAGGCCTCAAGAAATTCATGATAACGCCGAGCACTTTCATCGTCATCGCGACGCGGCACAAGTACGACGAGGAGGCCCTCAGGGAGGTCGTCGACTCGCAGGCGAAGTACATCGGGATGATCGGGAGCAAGAGCCGCGTGAAGCAGATTTTCCAGGAGTTGGCAGACGACGGGATCTCGCCCGAATACCTGGACAGGGTTCACGCGCCGATAGGCCTCGACATCGGGGCCCAGACCCCGGAGGAGATAGCGACGAGCATCTTGGCCGAGATCATCAAGGTTCAGAGGAGCCCCGACGCAACCGGCAAGAGCCTCAGCGACATCACCCGCGGTTCCTGACGCTAAACGAAAGAAAGAAGCGTCCCGTCTCCAACGTCCTTCCTCACTTCCAGCAGGAAACCCGTGACGTCTTCCATCTTCACGCCCTTGTCCAGGACTTCCTCGCTTATCCCCATCTGCGCGAGCATCTCCACCGAAGGAGCGCATGCGCACACTTTCACGCCGGCTTTTAGAGCATCCTTGAACATCTGGTCGACCGGCGGCGCCCCGGACATCTGGATGGACTTGCGGCGCTCCTTGTGCACGATGTCGAGCCCGTCCATCGCGCAGTAGAGCCTCACGTCGTCCCCCATCGATGCCGACGCAAGAGAAAGCATCAGCGCCGGGAAAATCCTCTTCGGGTCGTTGGAAAGCAACACTAAGTGTAGTTTCACCATTTCACCCCCTTCAATTCCGTCTTACTTCTGCCTGTGCAGGTAATCGAAAATCGCCCAGATGACCTTCGCACCGTCGCCGGCCGCCACGACTATCTGCTTCTGGGGGACGTTCGTCACGTCGCCTACCGCGTATAGCCCGTCGACGCTCGTCTTGCAGTTGTCGTCTATTATGATCTCGTAACGCTTGTTCAGCTTGACGAGGTGCGCCACGAACTCCGAGTTTGGAGTATAAGAAATCTCGATGAAAATCCCCTGGACGGGAATTTCTTCCGGAGTGCCATCCTTGGTAACGACTATCCCGCTTACGAACTTTTCCCCGAGGATCTCCTTCACTCTCGTGTTGGTGAGGATGGTGACCTTCGGTTCGCAAACGATCTTCTCGCATAGCATCTTGTCCCCTCGAAGCTCCGGGCCGCGCTCGACCAAGTAAATCTTCTTGGCGATCCTCATGAGCATCAGCGCCGCGTTCAGCCCGGGGCCGCCCGAACCTACTATTGCAACATCCTTGTCCGCGAATAGAGGGGCGTCGCAAGTCGCGCAGTAAGTCACACCCTTGTTGTTCAGCTTCTCCTCGCCCGGAACGTTGAGCTTCCCGTGCCTCGCGCCCGACGCTACAAGAACGGTCATCGCCTCGTACGAGTTCTTGTCCGTCTTCACGACGAACCCGTCCTTTGCCTTCTCGACCTTCAGGACCTCCTCGAACTTTGGCACGACCTTCAGCTCGTCCAATTGGTGCTTGAACCTGTCCGTGAGCTCGAGGCCGGAAATCGTCTGAAAGCCGGGGTAATTCTGAATCTCGGGAACCAGGCCTGTTCTTCCGCCCAGATCCTTTGCTATCAACGCGAAATTCATCTTCTTCCTCGCGGCGTATATCGCGGCCGTTATCCCGCCCGGCCCACCGCCGATAATCACGAGCTCGTACATATTCTCACCCTACCGAAACCGGGCACTTCGTGTCCGAGTAAGCGCATATCACGCAGCACGAGCCCTTCGGTGAGTTTATCATCTTTCCGCACCGCTCACACTTGTAGAACTGCAAACAAATGCCTTTCGGAACGTCTATATCCTGGACGTGACCGCAATTCAGGCATTTGATTTTCGCTTTTTTCGTGCGCTTCCCTCCAGCAAGTTTCAAAATCTTTCACTTTAGATTCAGGGCTTTCTTTATCTCTGCCTGGTCGAAGCCGACGATTATCTTCCCGTCGATGTCCATCACGGGGACGCCCATCTGGCCTGACTTGTGGATCATTTCCTCGGCCAATGCGCGGTCCGCCGCGACGTTCTTCTCCTCGTATTCCACCTTGTTGTCCTTGAAGTAGTGCTTAGCCATGTTGCAGTAGGGGCAAGTCGGGGTCGTGTAAATCACAACTTTTGATTTTGCAGCCATAATATTCCCAAAACAATTGTGCCAGTCGCCTTTTATCGCTTATGAGTTCCCAATTCGAAACATCTATAAAAACTGCGGGTGAAGTTCTTGCGGGAGTTTGCGTGTCGAAAGTGAAACTTGCTGAGGGTGTCTACTGGGTCGGCGCCATCGACTGGAACCTGCGCCACTGCGGCGCATACGGTGCTCCGAGGGGGACGACATACAACTCTTACCTAGTCATCGGGGACAATGTCGCGTTGATAGACGGCGTCAAGAGCGGGTTCGAGGACGAGATGCTCGAAAGGGTGAGGGAAATAATCGACCCGGCTAAAATCGACTTTCTCGTGAGCAACCACGTCGAGCCGGACCACGCTGGCGGCCTGCCCAAGATTATGGGCGTTTTGAAGAATGCGAAACTCGTGGTTTCGAAATCCGGGAAGGAACCGCTCAACAGGAACTACCACAACGACTGGGGTGCGATGACGGTGAAGACCGGGGACGAGCTCAGCCTCGGGAAAAAGACCCTAAGGTTCATCGAGGCACCGATGCTCCACTGGCCTGAAACGATGTTCACGTACCTAAAAGAGGACGGGATTCTTTTCTCGAACGACGCATTCGGCCAGCACATTGCCTCATCCGGGCGCTTCGACGACGAGGTGGGGCCGGAGGCGATGGACGAGGCCCTGAGGCTTCTGGCGGTGGTTGTCAGCCCCTACCTGATGATCGCGAAAAACAAGGTCAAGGAAATAGAGACGAGCGGATTGAAAATCAACATGATCGCACCCGCGCACGGGATAATCTGGAGGCTGCCTTCGAAGATAATCGACGCCTACAGGCGGTGGACGAGCGGCGAGGGCAAGAAAAAAATAACGGTGGTCTACGACTCGATGTGGGGAAGCACCGACGCTATGGCCAGAGAGATAACAAGGGGGATCTCGGACGAGGGTGTCGAGGTGAAGCTGTTCAACATGAGGGTGAGCGACCTGTCTGAAATCATGAAGGAGATTATCGACTCGAGGCTGATCCTGGTCGGCTCGCCAACGCTCAACAGGGATATTTTCCCGACCATCGGATACTTCCTGACTTTCCTGAGGGGCGCGAAACTTCCGAACAAGAAGGGCGCGGTCTTCGGCTCATTCGGTTGGGGCGGCGGCGCGAACAGGCGGCTCAAGGAGGAGCTGAAGCTCGCCGGCGTCGATGTCCTTGAAGAGGAGTTGAGCTTGAAGTATTCTCCCACTAGTGAAGAACTCAAGCGCTGCTGCGAGTTCGGTAAAACAATCGCGCGAAAAATCAGCGGCTGATGGAATGCAGGAAATTTCATTTGTGATTGGCGGCGAGGCAGGCGACGGAGTGATGAGAACCGCGAACTGATGGGCAGGATTTTCAACAGGCTCGGGCTCCACGCATTCGTCATCAACGACTACCAGTCCCTGATCAGGGGCGGGCACAACTTCTGCAGGATCCGGGCGGCCGACCGCCAGGTCTGGAACTACAAGGAGGAGGTCGACTTGGTCGCGGCCCTGAACCAGGAGACGATCACAAAACACGAAAGCGCGCTCTTGGGCGGCGGCGGGATACTTTTCGACAGCGACAAGGCGAAGTACTCGGGCGTGGCGAAAAATTACCCGATTCCACTAACGGCGATGGTCAAAGAGGTGGGTGGAACACCGATAATGAGGAACTCGGCGATGGTGGGTGCTATCGCGTGGCTGTATGGGATTCCGCTGGATGTCGTGAACGTAATATTGGAATGGGCCTACGGGAAAAAGGCCGAGAAAAACATCATTCTCGCACAAAAGGGACATGACCATGCTAAGCCGAACTTTGCGCAGATCCTGAAAGTTGCGCCCGTCAAAAGGGAACCGACGCACTTCATCTCGGGAACGGAGGCGATGGTGCTGGGCGCCGTGAAGGCCGGCATGAAGATATACATCGCATACCCGATGACACCGACGACAAGGATGCTGACTTTCGCGGCCGCAAATGCCGATGAGCTCGGGATAGTCACGGTGCAGCCCGAGAACGAGATATGCGCGGCGAACCTCGCCCTAGGGGCTGCTTACGCCGGGGTGAGGTCCGTGGTGGGGACGGCAGGCGGAGGCTTCGCGCTCATGCAGGAGACTTTCAGCATGTCGGGGCAGAGCGAGATCCCGGCGGTCTTTGTGGTCGGCCAGCGCCCGGCCCCGGCGATAGGCCTGCCGACTTACACATCCCAAGCAGACCTGAAGTTCCTGATCAACGCAGGCCACGGGGAGTTCCCGAGGATTGTCGTGGCACCGGGCGATCCAGAGGAGGCATTCGTGAAGACAGGTGAGGTGATGAACCTCGCCTGGAAGCACCAGGTGCCGGCGATCGTGATAACGGACAAGCACCAGCAGGAGAGCTACATGAGCATCGCGATTGACGAGGGCAAGGTTTCCGTCGAGCAGCCGGGCCTGGCCGAGGGCTGGGAAGGCGAGTACAAGCGCTACAAGTTCACGGAGAGTGGTGTCTCGCCAATGGCATTTCCAGGAAAGCCTGGCGCTGTGGTCAAGGTCACAGGATACGAGCACGACGAGGACGGCTACCCGATAGAAGGGGGCCTGATGGACAAGAGAATGGGGAAGATGAAGGGGACGATTGATGATTTGAAAAAGAGAGAGACCGTGAAGGCCTATGGCGGCGAGAACGCTGAGAACCTGATTGTCGCGTGGGGTTCGACGAAGGGCGCCGTCATCGAGGCGATGAGGCTGATCGACAAGCCCCTGAAATTCCTGCACATGATTTACCTGACTCCTTTCCCGGATTGGGAAGTCATGAAGCACCTCGAGAAGGCGAAGCATTCCGTTTGCATCGAAGCGAACATGACCGGGCAGCTCCGCTCTTACATCCGCGAACAGACGGGCCACCTGATCGATAAATCGATCCTGAAGTACGACGGGCGGCAGTTCGACCCGACAGGCCTGGCCAAGGAAATCAAGGGGGCTTTCGAATGGAAATGAAGGATTTCAGCACCCCAACGAAAATCACATGGTGCCCTGGCTGCGGCAACTTCACTATCCTGACGGCGGTGAAGCAGGCGATGGCCGATTACGTGAACTCCGGCAAATCGAAACCGGAAAACATAGTGATGGCCTCGGGGATCGGTTGCCACGGGAAGATCTCCGACTACATCAAGGTGAACAGCTACTACAGCCTGCACGGGAGGGTCCCGCCGCCGATGATGGGGATAAAGGTCGCGAACCAGAGGTTGAAGGTGATCGGCTTCGCTGGAGACGGCGACGCTTATGACGAGGGGATAAGCCACCTCGTCCACGCCGCGAGGAGAAACCTCGACGTGACATTCATCGTGCACGACAACCAGGTCTTCGCTCTCACGACACAGCAGGCCACCCCGACGACGCCGATAGGTTTCAAGACGAAATCCACGCCGAAGGGGAGCTTCGAGCACCCGATGAACCCGCTCCACGTGATGCTGGCGTGCGGCGCGACATTCGTCGGGCGCGGCTTCAGCGGCAGCCTCCCGCACCTGCGCTCGCTTTTCCTGAAGGCGATAAACCACAGGGGTTTCGCTTTCATAGACGTGATGCAGGACAGCCGCGTCTTCAACCCATTCGCGGAACTGGTCAAGCCGAGGGTCTACGACCTGAACGAGACAGGGCACGACGTGAAGGACTTCCAGGCTGCCTGGGAGAAAGCGAAAGACATGGGTGAAAAGATACCGATCGGGGTCTTCTATCAGGTCGAGAAGGAGACATACGAGAAACAGCTGCTCGGCGACCGCGTCCTATCCGAGGAGAAACCTCTTGCATCAGTCAAACAAGTGTTGAACGAATTCCTTTAGCTACTCCTCGACCCAAGAAATCGCTTCGACGGGGCAGGCTTTTATCGCCTCTTCTATCGTCGCCTCATCCGCGCAGTTCTGGTATTTCACGTGGGACTTGCCGTCACTCTCGATCTCGAAAACTTCTGGCGCGATGGCGACGCACGTCTGAGAACCGATGCATTTGTTCTTGTCAACCACTAACTTCCTCATTCATCCACAGTTCAATTCTGAACGTCGGGCCGTATATAATTTTTGAAACAAAAAAGTAAAACCCAGGCCGGTCGCGCCGACCTGGAAACTCAAGGTCACTTCCCGAGCAGGGTCTCGAAAGTGTCCTCGTGCTCTATTTCCTCGCCCATTATGTGGCGGATTATGTGGAATGTCTGAGGATCCTTTATCCCGTCCTTGAGCTTCTTCAGTATCTTTTCGTAAGTGTCCAAGGCGCACTGCTCAGCCTCGATGACGGCCTTGATGATCCCCTCGACGTTGCTCATCTTGACCGGGAGGTTGACCTTCTTGCAGTTGGAAATCTTGATTATCTCCTCGAAGTTCTTCGGGGGAACTCCGCCCATGTAGATTATCCTGTCCGCAAGCTCGTCCGCGTGCTCGAGCTCTTCCTTCGCGATGCGCTCAAGCTCGCTCGCCACCGGCGGAGCGCTGACGCCCGCAGCGTTCCTTGCGCCCCAGCCGTAGTAGTAGTATGCGATCCACTCGTCTGCGTAAGCCCTCTTCAAATCATCTATCAACTCGTCGACTTTCGGTCCAACCAATTCTCTTCCTTTGGTTCCCATCTTTTCACCTCCGGTTTTTCATATAATTATCTTATATTCGACTGCATCGGTTAAAAACCTTGCTTTGGTCAGCGACGTTTGACAAAACCCGCTTGCTTATTTCTCGATCTTTATCGCCTGGGTCGGGCAGCTTACCTCGCACGCCATGCACTTTATGCAGTCCGGCTCACGCACTGGGTCGGATTTCTTTTCTGAAGTCGGGTGCCCCGAAGTGTTCACCATCTCGTAAACGTTGACCGGGCAGACCTCGACGCAGATCCCGTCGCCGTTGCAAGTGTCCCAGTCGACGCAAGTCTGGCTGCCGTGGACTCCCAACTTTTTGGGAGGTGAAACCGGCCCCCAGACGTCGTGTCCCGCGTGCTTCTCGACCACTTTCATCTTGCTCTTGAAATCAGGGTCTATCGCCATATTATCGTGCTAAACTTGCTTTTGGGTTAAAAAACGTTGCCGCGTTCGCTGGGATGTAGTTTATAATCATGGATTTGAAATTCTATCACATGGGCGAAATGGAAAAGGCAAAAAACGCGGGGCGCGAAAAAGAGGCCAAGATTCATGAGCATGAGCACGTCTCTGGGACGGCCAAGTATATCGGGATTGCGCTGCTGATTACTGCATCATTCTTCATCGTTGAGCTTATAGGCGGAATTCTGACGAGAAGTCTGGCCCTGCAATCGGACGCCTGGCATATGCTCAGGGACATGCTGGCACTGAGCTTCGCGTTCATCGCGGCGCGGATGGCACTGAGGCCCCCTAGCAATAGAAAAACTTACGGTTATCACAGGGTTGAAATTCTCTCGGCCCTGATGAACGGGATGTTCCTGATAGCGGTCATAGTTATGATAATCTACCAGGCGCTTTCGCGTATGTTTTCACCTGTTCAGATAGAAACAGAGGATATGCTTGCGATTGCATTTATCGGCCTTGTGGCAAACTTGCTGGCGGCGCTGGTCCTTTCGAAATCCGCGGAAAAAAGCCTGAACGTAAGGGCCGCCCTTCTGCACTGCATGTCAGACGCCGCGGCATCAGTGGGGGTGATAATCGGCGGCTTAATCATCTACTTCACTGGCATCTACCAGGTTGACTCGATAATCAGTATCGTGATCGGCTTGCTGATAATCTACAGCTCCATGAAGCTCATCTTCCAGTCGATGAACGTTCTACTCGAAGGAGTGCCGCCGAGTGTCGACCCAGTGGCGGTTGAAAAAAGAATACGAAGTATGAAGGGCGTTAAGGACCTGCACGACCTCCACGTCTGGTGCATAACACCGACAAAAGTTTGCGCGATGAGTTGCCACGTGGTGATTGAGGGCGGCATCAACAGGAGAAATTTGATCTCGACGATGATGTTCGTGCTGAAGGAGGAGTTCGGGATAGATCACACGACGATCCAGCTCGAGGAGAAGGGCTATCCAAAGGGCGCCGAAGAACACCACTAAGACTAAGAATCGGTTGTTTTGCGGCGGAATTCAATCGAACGTGAACGCCGAAGGACAGATCTTGTTCAATACACATGCCCCACACTTCGGCTTTTTCGCCGTGCAGATTCTCCTTCCGTGGAAAATGAAAAGGTCCGTTATCCCTTCCCAATTATCTTGCGGGACAATCCTCATCAAGTCACTCTCGATTGCGGCTGGATTCTCGCTAGCTGTGAGACCCAACCTGTGTGAAACGCGGGCGACGTGAGTGTCTACGGCAATCCCTTCCACGACACCGAAAGCGTTTGTAAGGACGACGTTTGCTGTTTTCCTGCCGACACCGGGCAGCTGGAGCAACTCCTTCATCGTCCGCGGAACCTTTG
>DYTO01000034.1 GCA_020725895.1 Candidatus Hadarchaeum sp.
TGGAGCCGTTGCAGTTTGGGCAGATCATCAACGCACCTAACCTTCTAGTGCGGAATTAGTATATATACTTTATTTAACAAAACCAAATTGCCAAATCGTGTTTAGACGATCATGGCGAGCTCGTATGTCCGCTTCAACTTCTCGATGACGTTCGTCCAGCTGTAGTTCTTGACCTTTTCAAAACTGTTCTTGGAGACCAGCTTTGCGATGTCCGAGTTGTCCAAGAGGTAGTTGATCCCCCAGGCGAAAGCGTCCGCGCTGGGCTGTACCTTCAGCCCGTCCACGTAATTCTCGATGTTCTCCCCGAGGCCGCCGACGTTCGCCACGACAACCGGCTTCTGCGTCGCCCACGCCTCGAGCAGCACAAGACCGAAAGGCTCGTTCCTGCTCGGGATGCAGACCATGTCCGCGGCGTTCAGGAGCTTGATGTACTCCCAGTAGGGGATCAAACCGGTGAACTTCACAACATTGTCGAGCCCGAGCTGCGACGCCCTCGTTTTCAAGCTGTCGAGCATGTCGCCATCGCCAGAGAAAACAAAAACGACGCCGCGGTGGCCAGCAGTCACCTGCGGCACCGCCTCGAGAAGTATGTCCGCCCCCTTCTGGTAGACCATCCTCCCGACGAAGAATATCATGAAAGAATCCTGAGGGATGCCGTAGAGCTGCTTTATCTCATGCGGGTTCACTTTCATCTGGTAGTTCCTGTTGTCGATGCCGTTGGTGACGACGTCGATCTTCCTGAGTGGGATCTTGTAGAGCCAGTTCAATTCGTTCTTCATGGTGTTGGAGACGGTCGTGATCCTGTTCGCGATGTAGCCCCCGTACCATTCCTTCCCCGAGATCTCCTTGAACTCGTGCCAGTCCCCGAAGTTGCCGCCGTTCCTCCCGTACTCGGTGGAGTGGAAAGTCATGACGATGTCCTTGTCCTCGTTCTTAAGATCGTGAAGCGCGTCCACGACGTGCCAGTCGTGGCCGTGGATGATGTCGAACTTTCCATAGTCCTTCTCGACTGTGTGTATGTGCGCGACAAAAGCCTTCGACATGTTGTATGCCAGCGAGAGTATGCTCGGGCCCGGGTCGAACTTGCACCTGTGGTAGTGGACGCCGTTTATGTACTGGTACTCCGTCTGCCCATCCTTCCACCTGGTGAAGAAGTGGACCTCGTCACCCCGCTTGGCAAGCTCCTCCGCCTGCTTCGTGGCGACAATGGCCAGACCGCCGACCCTTATGGAATGCAAAGATTCCCAGCTTAAGACCCCTATTCTCAATCCACCACCATTCCAGTATTATATCAAGACTTTACCAAATTTAATGCTTTATATCTCGATAAAAAATAACGCCTATCGGCCTTCTATGTTGGGAGAGCCGCCACTTCCTCGTATACCTTTGCAGTCTTTTCCGCCACCGAATCGAGCGTGAATTTCTCCATCACGGCCTTCCTGCCGTTCCTCCCGAGCTGCTTTCTCAGGTTCTCGTCCTTCAGGAACTCTATCGCGAACTTTGCTAGGTCGTGCGGGTCGTCCGGGTTTATGTGCGCGCCTGACCTGTCGGGGCCCGAAGGCACTATCTGCTCCCTGAAGCCCGAAGTCCCGGTCGCGCCGACTATCACGGGCTTCTCCATGCTCATCGCCTCCGTGCAGACGATCCCGAACGGCTCGTATTTCGACGGGAAGCAGGCGACGTCGCACGCCGCGTAGTACAGGAGCCGCTCCTTCTCATCCACGAACTCCAAATGAAGCTTCACACTGTCCTGCAGTCCTAGCTGAGAAATCATGCTCTTTATCATGCCCTCCTGCTCTCCCTTGCCGAGCAGAACGAGCTTCGCGTTCGGCACCTCCTTGAGTATCATGGGCATCGCCCTGACGAGGGTGTCCGCGCCCTTTATCCACGCGAGCCTGCCAACGAAAAAAATCATCGGGTCGTTGCCGATGCCGATCTTCCTCCTGAACTCCGCTATCTTCTCGGGCGAGTACCTTACCGGGTCATACTTCTTCTCGTCGACGCCGTTGTGGATCACCCTTATCTTCTTTTCCTCGTACCCGAGCGAGACGAGCTGGTCCCTCATGCTGTAGCTCACTGTGACTATCAGGTCGGCCATTCTCCCGCCCAGCTTCTCCAGGCTCTTGACCGTTGTGGAACCCTCCCCGCCGCCGCGGCCTTCCTCGACCGAGTGCAGGTGGAGAATGAGCGGTTTTCTAATCTCCTTTTTGCATATGATGCCGGCGATTGTTGATAACCAGTCGTGTGCGACTATCAGGTCGAAATCCCTCTTGTCTGCCTTCACGAGCTGGTTGGAAGCCTTGGTCGCCGAGAGGATGTTGTACATGAAAACCTCCGCGAAATAGTTCTGCGCCGGCGTCGGCCACTTCTTGACGTCTTCCGGGATGATCAGCGGAATCAGGTCGACCGCGTTCACGAGCAGCGGCCTGTGCACTTCGACTCCTTCGAAGAGGTCCCTTGTTATCGCGTCACCCGGATTCTTGGCGAAAACGGTGATGCTGTGCCCGAGCCTCGCGTAACGCTTTGCCATCTCCGAAGCATACGTCCCTAGGCCGCCCATGAAGAACGGCGGGAACTCGAACGGCAGATACAGTATTCTCATTTTATTACCTCATTAAGAAAAGCAAGTGCAGTTAAATGTGTTTCGTTAGAAGTGCTTTTTCAGCCCCGCTGCCAGATCCTCGGGCAAGGTTTCTATGACCGGCTCCAAGTGCATCTTTTCCATGAAGCCGCAGTCGCTGATGTAGAAAGGCGACGGGTTCGGCCTCGAGATGAGCCTCGCGTTCAGCCAGTAGAAATCGTTCATGAAAACGTCGCTCGGCCCGGCGAAAGTCGAGAACGTCATGCTCCTGACGCCCATCTCGTGGTAACCTTTGAGGATCGCTGAAAGTCCCTCGCAGAATTTTTCCATCTTTTCCTTCAGGCCCGACAGGTTCGAGATGTCCTCGACGACGGCCATCACCTCCTTGTTTCCCTGCGGCGCGAAGCTCGCCAGCCAGTGTATCCCCCTGCTGCCGTGGATATACCTCTCGCCGCTCCTCTTCTCGGCATCGACCAGATCGGCCCAATAGTTCAAATGCTCCTCAGAGTGGTACTCCTGGCTCTTGTCCATCATATCTTTGAGGAAAGGGGTCGGGACGGGGTCGGCGAATATCTGGACGTGCGGGTGGATTATGCTCGCAGCGCCCGGTGGAAGGCAGTTCCAGTTTATGTGCCAGAATCTCAAGTCGGCGTCGATTCTTGATGCCAGCTCGAAAGTCTTTATGCATGCGTTGAATGTATCCCTGAGGAGGTCGGGCGTGAACTCGTTTAGCCTTAGGTAGTGCTTGTCGGAAAAAACGCCGACCGCGTGGAAGCCGCCGAACGGGAAAAGGTTCGGGAATATCGTGGCCTTGCCGACCTTCACCCTCTCTGGCATGCCCTCCGGGAACTTTGGAGTCGAAGTCTCGATCCTCTCCGGGCAGAAATAGCACTTCTCCCTCGAAGCGTTGATCAGGTTGTCCAGCTCGGCGTTGTTCTCCGAAACTTGCTTCGGCCTCTTCGTCCTCTCGATGTTCATCCTGCACTTGTTCCCCGTGAGCGGGTCGACCCTGACCTCTATCGGCTGGGAGACCTCCTCGAAATTCTTCGCGGGGCTCTTGAACCTCGCCTCGCTGAAAAACTTGGCGAATTTTATCAATATATCAACCTCTTCCCTCGTACTTCTCGAACACGCATATAAAAATCAAGTCCACGCCGGAGATGTTGTGGACTCGGTGTGATTCGTCAGGCTGGATCAGGATCAAGTCTTTGCCCTTCACGCGGCGCTTCTTCCCTCCGATCTCGATCTCGCCCTCTCCCTCCAGGAAGAGGTAAACCTCCGAAACGGGGTGGGCGTGGCCGGTCGTACTCTTCCCCGGATGAAGTATCGCTATTGAAGAAACGAGATTGCCGCCGAGCGGCCTGTCGACGACGATGTAGCGGTCGTCGCTCTTCACGAGCTTACCCTCGCGAAAAGCCTGCAGGTAGCTCTTGTGCGAGATATCGTACCACTCGCCCTTGAAAAGGTAGCCCTTGATCTTCTCGCCACGCTCGTACAGGTGCTGGATGAAGAATCCCGGCGCGTCGCGTTTCGAGGTTTTGCAGAACTCGTCCAGGATTGAGAAGACCCTCTTTGGTAGGATGTAGATGCCGGTGCCAACGTAGTTGCTGAGTGGAGGCTTGACTTTTTCCTTGAAGCTCTTTAGAAGGAACGAGTCGTGGCGCGGCGGGTATTTGTCTGAGCCCGAGAACTTCATCGTCGCCATCTCCTCGGGCTTCATGTCCGGGTTCTCTCCCGCGTAGTATACTCCGACGACAGGCTCGCCCGTGAAACTCGTGACGAAACCCTTCATGTCGGATGAGAAGTAGTTGTCCGCGCAGACCACGATCAAGTCGTCGTCTATCTTCTTCTTTTTGATAGCGTAGTTTATCGCAGAGACGGCGCCGAGCTTCTCTTCCTCTTTTGTCGACCCCTCGATAATTACGTTCTTGTAGTTCTTGAAGAAATGCTCGAACTTTTTGTTCGTCGATATTATCGTCTCTATTCCCAATTTTTCAAGTTTCTTAACGACATGACCGAGAATCGTGTCTCCTTCCGAGACGAGGAGCGGCTTTGGCAGCGCCTCGCCGATGGGGCCCAGCCTTTTAGCGAATCCTCCAGCCAAAACAAGCGCCTTCATGATATCAGATAACAGTCCATTGGATATTATTTAACCGTAGGGAATAACGATTAACGAGGCAAATGGTGCTAGACACGCTCGGGAAGGCCCTTCACGGGGCCATCCAGAAACTGGCAAGGACTGCCCACGTGGACGAGAAGGCGATCAAGGAGTTGACGAGGGAGATCCAGCGGGCGCTCCTACAGGCCGACGTCAACGTCGAGCTGGTCCTCGGGCTGACGAAGAAGATAGAGAAGCGCGCCATCGAGGAGAAGATCCCGCCGGGGCTTGACAAGCGCGCGCACGTAGTCCAGATAGTTTACGATGAGCTTTCTGAATTTCTCGGCAAGCCGGCGGAGTTCAAGGTCGAGCCCGGGAAATCGAAGATCCTTCTCATGATCGGGCTCCAGGGAAGCGGCAAGACGACTTCCGTCTCGAAGCTCGCGACCCACTTCAAGAAGAAGGGATACAAGGTCGGCGTCGTCTGCGCGGACACTTTCAGGCCGGGCGCTTGTGAGCAGCTGATGCAACTCGGACAACAGGTTGCCGTCGAGGTCGTCGGCGACCCGAAGGAGAAGAACGCCGCAAAGATCGCGAAGAAGGGTGTCGAGCACTTCAAGGATGAAAAGACGGAGCTGATAATCGTGGACTCTGCCGGGCGTCACAGGAAGGAGGAGGATCTCATGGAGGAGATGAAGGATCTCGTGAAGGTGACAAAGCCGGACGAGGTCATGCTCGTGATAGACGGAACGATAGGGCAACAGGCGAAGGACCAGGCCACCGCTTTCAGGCAGGCCACCGAGATTGGTTCGATTCTTGTTACCAAGCTGGACGGCACCGCGAAGGGTGGTGGCGCGCTATCGGCAGTAGCGGCGACCGGTGCCCCGATAAAGTTCATGGGAAGCGGCGAGCATCCTGAGGATCTCGAGCCCTACGTGCCGTCGAGGTTCCTCGCGCGGCTGCTGGGGATGGGCGACCTCGAGACCCTGCTGAAGAATGTGGAGGAGGTCGTCAAGGAGGAAAAAATCAAGGTGCCCGATAAGAAGGACTTGATGGCCGGGAAGCTGACGCTCCGCAACGTCTACGAGCAGCTCGAGGCGGTCAGCAAGATGGGGCCGCTCAAGAAGGTCCTTCAGATGCTCCCAGGAGTTGGCGCGAACATCCCAGAGGACCAGATGAAGGTCGGCGAGGAGAAATTGAAAAAGTTCAAGGTCATCATGGGCTCCATGACGAAGGACGAGATGGACAACCCGAAGATAATCAACTCTTCCAGGATAAAGAGGATAGCGCGCGGCTCCGGCACGAGCGAGTCCGATGTCAGGGACCTGCTGAAACAGTACGAGTTGATCCAAAAGTTCCTGAAGACGTTCGCGAGAGGCAAGATGCCGAAGACGGGGCCCTGGGCCAAGATGGCCAGGGGCAAGATGGGTGACTTCCCGCCCCGCTAGGGTTAAAATGTGGTGAAAATAGGTAATCTGTGATTTCATGCCGAGAAGATCGAAAGGACTGATGAGCAAGGGAAGGTCCGTTTTCAGGAAGCACCCGCGCGATCGCGGCCAGGTATCCGTCGCCAGGTCCGTACAGGATATACCGATAGGGTCGAAAGTCACGATAATAATCGACTCGGGCATCCAGGGGGGCCAGCCCCACAGGAGATACCAGGGTAGGGTGGGGACTATTTATGGGAGAATGGGACGAGCATATATGGTTGCGTTAAAGGATGGAGGAAAAATAAAGAAGATTATTAGCGGAGCGGAGCATCTGAGATTGGTGAGATGAATGATCGGGAAACGATTGATTGAAGAAAAACCTGTCGCGCTTGGCGAGGTCCTTGATATCATGAAGGAGGAGAAGAAGGGGGAGCTCGACTACTTGCAGAGGCTAGCCTACGACTACTCGCAAAAGTTCTCCGAGGTCGGCGCCGAAAAGTCGAAGAAAATGAAGGAGGAGTTGACAAAGCTGGAAAAGATGAAGGACAGCCAGATAATAGCGATAATAGACCTGATGCCCGATACAAAGGAGGACCTGGAAGTCATTTTCATGAAGGAGCGCGCCAAAGTCGAGGAAGGGGACTTTAAGACCATCCTGGAAATAGTGGAAAAATATTGCAAATGAGGTTATCTGGCTGGTGAAATTTTGGTCGATAAGAAGTATGAGGACAGAGGGATAGTACTCGATTTCCTGCCGCATGGCCACCCCAGCGACCCGCGACCGATCCATCTCCGCGAGCCCATAGCGCAGATAATCGGCGACACTTTCCTGACTCTTCTCGAAGTCGTGCCTGTCGAGAAATCCACTTTCGAGCCCCAGGAGAAGCTGTTCATAGGTAAGGGCGAGAGGAAGAAGGTCGACAGGATAAGGCGCCGGGTCGGGTACGGGGACCTGACGGCCGCCGCTAAGGCGGAGCTCCCGAAGGCGATAGAGACGATGATCTCCGACGCCCCCGAGAGGTTCGTCGAGTTCTTCAACAAAGCCAAGCCCCTCACCACGAGGTTCCACCAGCTGGAACTGGTCCCGGGCATCGGCAAGAAGCTGATGTGGGCGATAATCGAGGATAGGAACAAGGGGCCGTTCGCCGACTTCGCCGACCTGGAAAAGAGGGTGAAGGGCCTGACAAATCCAAAGGCCCTGATCGCGAAGAGGATTGAAGCCGAGCTCCAGGGAGAAGACAAGTACAATGTTTTCGTCCGCCCGCCGTCCAAAAAGTCGTTCGAGAGAGGCTGGGAATTCTAGAAAAACGGCAAGGGCTATGCTTAAAATCTGGGCAAATTATGCTTTTATGTGGGACGATGGAGAAAACGCTTCAAGCGATGAATGAGATAATCAAGTTCCTGCAGTTGTACCCGAAAAAAGTGAAACACAAGGAGGTCGAAAAGTTCGTCGACGCGCTTCTCAGCGCGAGGCGGGTTTTCGTTGTCGGGGCTGGGCGTTCGGGGCTCGTGATGAAAGCGTACGCGATGCGCCTCATGCACCTGGATTTCGACGTCCACGTCATAGGCGAGACTGTCACGCCGTCGCTACGTTCGGGAGACCTTCTTGTCGCGCTTTCAGGTTCCGGCGAGACGGACCTGATAGTGCAATCGGCGAACATGGCGAAAAAATCAGGGACAAAGGTTGTCGCGATCACGACTTACCGGGACTCGAGTCTCGCAAAACTGGCAAATTTCGTCGTTCGGCTCCCCGGCAGAACAAAGATCGCGAAGACAAGCACTTTCGTGAAAAGGGAGCTCGCGGGAGAGTACGCTTCGCTGACGCCGCTCGGCACGCTCTTCGAGATAGGCGCGATGGTGTTCCTTGACGGGACGATCGCCAGCCTTATGATGAAGCTCGGAAGGAAAGAAGAGGACCTGCGGGCCCGCCACGCCACGATAGAGTGATTTGCGAAAAGTTTCCGGGTTTTCGGCTATTTCACTGTTTCGAGGATGCTTAGCGCGCTCCATATCTGGGTCCTTGCGTGGATGGGCATGTTGGGATCGTTGCTTATCTCCTCTAGGGAGATTCGGGCGGAAGCTGCCCTCAAAACGGGATCCTCACCCTTCTTCTGCAAAAGAACCTTGGCTTCGCCGGCAGTCCTTCGAATGTTGCGGGGCACTGAGCTGTCGTCGTTTATGCGCGCCATGATATCCGCAACTTGCTTGAGCTTTTCTTCGTTCTCCATTGTCATCACCGGCCATGTCTTTCCACCTAACTTTTAGGGTTGGTATTCATAAGAGTTTTGAATGCTATGCAGGAGGAGAAGATTCCGAAGATAACGGAGATGCTCCTTGCGGGAGGCAAGATGCTCCGCGTCCACTGCGGGAACTGCGGGAGCCCGCTTTTCGAGTTCCAGGATAAAATAAAATGCCCGATTTGCGGCGGGATTAAGAAGGCGCCTGCGGCAAGGCCGAACGCCGAACCGAAATCATTCGACAATCTTGAAAGGATTTTGCACAAAAAAATCGAAGAGATGAGTTCACAGCTTGAAAAGGAAACCGATCACGTGAAAATACTGGAACTTTTGAAAAGCATAAGGGGAACCCTTGAGACGGTCGAGAAATTGAGGAGGTAAACTTTTGGCAGCCCTGTTTCTGCTTTTCGCTTTCCAAGACGTCGAATCCTGGAGAAGCATAATCAATCCGCCTGCGGATCTGTTGTCGCCCGAGATAGTCTCGATTCTCCGTGTGGTCGTTTCGGGGCTTGTACTCGGTGTCGTCGTCGGGAAACTAATCGCTGACAGGCCCGAGCACTTGAAGAGGCTTCTGCCAAAGCAATGGATCGCGGCCACCAGAGGAATGAAAAGGAAGCAGTGGGTCAGGCTCATTGACGCTGGGTTGTTGGTGATGGCCGCGGCGCTCGTAATAACGATGACCGTGACGAACCTGCTCACGCAGGCCAACGTGCCACTGTACAACCCAGAAGAGTTCGTGTTCGAGTCGATCCAGAGGGAGTTCCCGCTGTTGCTTCTTATCCTCGTGAACGTGCTGCCGATTTTCGAGGAGTGGGTATTCAGGGGGATAATAATCGACGAGGTCATGAGGTGGAAGGGGTCGAAGGTCCTGGCAATCGGACTCTCTTCGGTTATATTCGCGATGTTCCACCTCTCGAACCCGGGGACATACATCGCTTACGCTCTCGTGCTGCTGCCGTCGAGCGTCCTGCTTGGATTATGTTACATGAAAGTGGGACTCGGCGGGGCAATCCTTGCGCACAACGCATACAACTCGTTCCTGGTAATCGTGCCGTTGCTGACCTAGACGCGAAGAATTATCCTGCCGCGTGGCGTTTTTCATTATGTGAACCTCCACCGGTTAAAACCGGCGGCTTCCTGCTTCCGCGACCAGGCTTGCCCCTGCGGGCAGAGGCCCGATCTCCACAGGCGTTAATTCGGCCGGTTCCCGGCCTACTTTCTTCAGTCCATCTTGAAGGATGTTCAGCGCAGCGTTCATGTCGCGGTCGAGTACCAGACCGCAATTAGGACAACTGTGTGTCCTCACCCAGATTGGCTTTTCTACGATCTCTCCACATCCAGAACACCTTTTCGTCTTTCCACCGGACTCAACTTTTATAACCCACCCGCCTATTTCTCTCTTTATTCTGCATGTG
>DYTO01000035.1:0-496 GCA_020725895.1 Candidatus Hadarchaeum sp.
AAAAAAATTCCGGCCGAGGATTTAGGCGATTCTCCGGTAGTGTCGATTTCGTAAACTTTCTTTGCCCCGTGGATTTTCACGGCCTCCCAAAGGATGATGTCGAGGGCTTCGGACTCCAAGTTTTCCCCGATTTTTTTCTCGCCATACTTTCTGGGACCAAGCCGACGTGCGAGAACTTTCGGCCGTGTTCTGAGGACGACGACATGGGTGACCGATTTCTTCGGCAGAAAATGCGACAGGATCCCCTCGGCAACCAAATCCTCGCGTGAGGACCTCGCGATTTTCTCGAACTCCCGTTTCATCTTTTCCAGATGCACCACTCTCGTGCCTTCCTTGTCTTTCCTGTAAATCCCCTTTTCAACTATCAACCTGTTCAGGTCCACGAGATTTGCTTTCATTGATTTTGCGAGAATCTTGGAGAAAGTCGTTTTCCCCGTGCCGGGAGTTCCTGTGACCACTATCACTCGCCTTTTCACGAGATATCACTCAGGTCTTA
>DYTO01000035.1:528-1285 GCA_020725895.1 Candidatus Hadarchaeum sp.
TTCCTGGTTCACTCCGACAGAGATTATCGTCACCGGCACGCCGACTTCGTTTTCTATCTTCTCAACGTGCGACTTTGCGGCGGCGGGCAGGTCTTCCCATTTCTTTGCGCCGGCCGCATCCTTGAACAAGCGGTCGAGGCAGGTCAGGGCGATCTGCGTGGCGCCGTTTATCATCGCCGAACGCTTGGCAAACTCGAAATCAAAGTGACCGATCCTCCTCCTGCGTCCCGTGACCGTCCCGAACTCCACAATTCCCATCTTCTCGGGCTCATATTGTGGCATCTCTGTGGGGAAAGGCCCGGCGCCGACCCTGCTGACGTAAGCTTTGAAAACTATGTATACATCGTCTATCTTCGTCGGCCCTAGCCCAACGTCGGCGGCGAAAGTGCTCGCCGAAGTGTCCTTGCTCGTGACGAATGGATAAGTACCGTGATAGAGTGAAAGCCCAAAGCCCTGCGAGCCCTCAACGAAAACAAAGTCTCCATTTTCAACAGCTTCGTTGACTTCGAGAGGAACATCTGTGACGTACTTTTTCAGTTCTGGAAAATCTCTGGCCAGCTTGGCTTTTCGCGAAACTCTGGCAACGTTCGCCGGGCCACACCCGGTCCCGGTCGTCCCGATCTTGCCTTTCAGGTACTCGGAAGAACGATCCTCGTCGATGTACTGCTGCTCGATTACCGTGCAAGCTGAATCAATCCCGAGCCTGCTTCCAACCCCGGTCATTTCAACTTCCTTGGCCACAACCTCAGGGTTCACA
>DYTO01000035.1:1295-9132 GCA_020725895.1 Candidatus Hadarchaeum sp.
CCTCGCGCCATCGTAAACAAAACCGCATGGGATCTGGCGAAGCCCGAACTTCTTCCCGTTGTGATAAACCGAATGCCCGGCATTCGGCCCGACGCCTGCCCGCGCGATGACTTTCGGCCTGTCGTTTATAGCGAGGTACGCGATGATCTTTCCCTTGCCTTCATCGCCGAACTGTCCTCCAGAAATAACTGCTGCCGGCATTTGATACCTCTCTTTTTTTAACCTACTTCATTAAAAGCTGTTTGCTCGCGAACTTTTTCGCGCTTAGTCGGAACGGTTTGAACAGATTCTCGTTCTCAAGGATTGCAGCTATGTGTTCCTTGCCCTTTTGGAAGCGCTCACAACCCAACTTTTTGTAAACGCCCATCATCATCTCGACGTCCTGTTTGCAGTGCCCCTCGATCTTGCGGCGACAGCTTGAATCCCCTCCAAGCCAGCGGAGGTATAGCGCGGGCATGTTCTCGGACGGCACTTTCCTCGTGTTCAAGCCAAACATGTCTGCCGCATCCGTGAGATGGATGTCGCCGCCGTCATATTGGATGCGGTTCGCCGCGCACTCATGGAGATCGATGTACGCGGAGATATTTTCGAAAGGATTCGGCAACCCATATTTCGCCGCCCTGACCTGTATGAAGCCGACATCAAAATCTCGCCAAGTGACGAGCCTGCAAGGGGCACTCTCTTTCAATTTTTCGCCGAACCAACGAATGGCTTCGCGCTCTTCGCTCGGCTTTTCGATGAAATACGTTATAACAGATTTATTTTTCGGCAGATACACTCCTATTGTGGTAAGGGATTTGTGTTCGGGATCAAGTCCCATCGTTTCTACATCCAGTCCCACTACATTCATGGAATGCCCTCGAGCACCCTATAAACGACTTATATTTTCACAGGGGTGTATAAAAACATTTGTGGCGCAATTCTGTCGCACGTGCGACAAAAAATCAAACATGCCAAAAACTTCAAAATTTTCAAGTTTTGTACTGCCTTTTTTCGACAGAAATCGCCTGTTGACGTCTTTTTTCGTTTAGTTAGGTTTAAATAGTGCGTGGGATAAGAGAATTGAGCGTAAAAATCCTTAAAATTGGTGAAGGAGGTAGGAAAATGACAGAACTTCCATCTGCGGCGGTAGATAGGATTATCCGAAAATCGGGAGCGAAGCGCGTTAGCGAGAGCGCTGCCAGGGCCCTAGCCGAGGTGCTCGAGGAAAAAGCGATACTTATCGCGAATGAGGCTGCGAAGCTAGCCGAGCATGCAGGGAGACGGACCGTTAGGGACGTCGACATTAGAATGGCTGCAAAAAGATCCTAAATATTTTTTAGATTTTTCTGCTTTGGTGAGCAACTTGAACATGATGAATGGAGCCAGGATTGTGGTAAACACATGCATGGGTGTAAAATTCAAACAATTCGGAACTTGAGTTTGTAATCTTCATAAGATTTTGGGAGAATATACTTCAACCAAAACCCATCCTTGAGTTTTTTCCCAACATTCTTTTTTACCATTAGTGAAATCCCATGCTTTGAAAGAAATTCTATTAAGCGATAGTTTCTTGTCGCCCATTGCGTAAGTGATAATAGAGTCCACTTCTTCATTCGAAGTGTTTCTTCCGATATACTCTCTTCTAATTTCTGCATTACTTCCCGCAACATTCACTTTTTGAATAACTTTTTCTATGGTCAAAGCAGGATTTTTACATTTTTTCTATATTTTTATTGAGTTCGTCGATTGCCAATATCTTCCAAATACGTGGAGACAATACAAACCATAACAATGTCATTAACCCTATAACAATAATCACATATTCCTTGCCCAAAAAGAGAACAGTCAGAGTAATAGATAAACCCAGAATAGAAAAGAAAATTCCCACCTGTTCGTTTCTTTTTTCTGTCAGTTTTTCATCACCATCTTCAATAGATTGCGGATAATCATAAAAACTTTGTTTATTTTAATATGACCGTCAAATTAGTGTGGTATGAGTTTAATGCCAAAAATCCCAAAAGGAGCAATAATTGCAGTTAAGAAATGTTTGGCGATTAAGCCATTCGAAAAAGTGTTGATAGTCACAGACCCGCAGCTCTTTGATACGGCCGAGGTTTTGGATAAAGCTGTTCAGATGACAGGGGCGGAATCGATCGTGATAGTCATGCCAATACGCAAGAAACACGGCGATGAACCACCGAAACCCGTTGAACATGCCATGCGCGCATCGGATGTGATAATCGCACCAACCACATATTCACTGACCCACACCCAAGCATGCTTACGTGCACGCGAGGCTGGCGCCAGAATCGCCTCCATGCCAGCGGTAACTAAAGAGGAGTTAAAACATGGTGCAATGCTCGCAGATTATAATAAGATTGAACGAACAACGAGAAAAGTCATGGCCTACATGAATCAAGCATTAGAGATTGAGATAACCACGCTGGCAGGGACAGAACTGAGGTTTAGCACTAAAGGACGAAAAGCACGCGCTGATACTGGCATATTACATAAACCTGGCGATATGGGCAATCTCCCAGCGGGGGAAGCGTTCGTCGCACCTATCGAGGGTACTGCAAAGGGACACGTGGTTGTAGACGGTTCAATGATTAATTTTCTATCAGGTAGACTAGAAATGAATGTGGAAAAAGGGAAAGTAACTGAAATCAGAGGCAAACATGCAAGTAAACTTATCGAAATACTTGAATGTGTCGGAGAAAAAGCATATAACTTGGCCGAGTTCGGTATAGGAACAAATCCAAAAGCGTGCCTTATTGGAAAACTAGAAGACGAAAAAGTTTTGGGGACTTGCCACATCGCGCTCGGCGACAACTCAACTTTCGGCGGCAAGGTCAAGGCCGGCGTTCATCTCGACGGGATAATTCTCAAGCCCACCGTCAAGCTGGATGGAAAAATTTTGATGAAAGATGGAAAACTGAAATTCTGATCACTCGACCGTCACTGACTTCGCAAGCGATCTTGGACGGTCGGGGTCCTGCCCGCGTTCAACAGTGATATGGTATGCAAGCAACTGCATTGGCACAATATAGCCGAGCGGACTTAACAACTCCTCTATCTTTGGCAGGGAAACGAATTCTTCAGCGTGCTTTTTCACTTCATCATCTTTACTTGCAATCGCGATCACCGTCGCCCCCCGCGCTTTCACCTCTTCTATGTTGCTGACCATGCGCGCCCTGCTTTCGCCCAGCGGGACGACTGCTATGACTGGGGTTCCCTTTTCAATCAGCGCGAGGGTCCCGTGCTTCAACTCCCCGGCCGGCAAGGCTTCAGAGTGCACGTAAGTTATCTCTTTCAGTTTCAACGCTCCTTCGAGAACGATAGGGTACCCCAAACCGCGCCCTATCAGGTAGATGTGCCTGGAATTTTTGTATTTCTTGGCGAGCGACTTGACTTTGGGCTCTACTTCCGAGAGAACACTCCGGATTATTTTCGGGGCCGCGTTGAGATCTTTTTCGAACTCTTTTGAGTTCAGGCCCTTCAGCTCCGCGATTTTCGACGCCAGCAGGAGCAGGAATGAAACCTGCGCGGCGAAAGTTTTCGTCGCTACCACGCTTATCTCTGGCCCGGCGAAAATGTAGCAGACGAGGTCGCTTTCCCGTGTTATCGAGCTGCCCACGACATTCGTGAGACATGCCACCTTCGCCCCGTGAGATTTCGCAATCTTGATCGCCTTCAGCGTGTCAGCAGTTTCTCCCGATTGCGAGATTGCAAGGACAGCGGTATCCCTGTCCACCCTGCAGCTCTCCTGGAACTCCGATGATATCACGGCTTCCGTCGGGAAATCCGCCAGCTTCGCAAGCGCATATTTCGCGACGAGCGCAGCGTGGTTCGACGTGCCGCAGGCGACGAGGTAAACCCTCTTGGCCTTCAGCAAAAACTTCGCGAGATTCTTGAGTTCCTCAGGGGCGGCCCGTAGCGTGTCCTGGACGGCGTCGGGCTGCTGGAAAATCTCCTTGAGCGTGAAGTGCGGGTAGCCGGTCTTTTCGGCCATCTCAACTGTCCAGGTTATCGCGACCGGGCGCTTCCTGACTATTTTTCCCGTTTCGAACTTTTTGACTACGACGCCGCCTTTTGCCAGGATCGCCAGCTCGCCGTCCTCCAGCACAACGACCTTCTTCGTGTACGGCAGGATCGCGGGGATGTCAGAAGCGAGAAAAGTTTCGCCATTGCCAACGCCAATCACAAGAGGGCTGTCTTTCCTGACCACGAGGATCTTGTCGGGCTCAACAACGCTGACTATCCCGAGGGCGAAGCTCCCCCTCAGTTTCTTGACGGCCTCGCGGACGCTGCTTTCAAAGCCCTTGCCCTTCCGGATGAAGTAAGATATCAGATTCGGGATAACTTCGGTGTCTGTGTCCGATGTGAAAAAGTGCTTTTGTTTCTTCAGAAAGTTGCGCAGCTCGACGTAATTTTCGATTATCCCGTTGTGCACGACCGCGACCTTCCCGAAGCTGTCCAAGTGGGGATGCGCGTTTTTCTTCGATGGCACGCCGTGAGTCGCCCACCTGGTGTGTGCGATGCCTATCTCGCCCGGCATGTCGGCCAGATCCAGGGTCTTGTCGATTTCAGCGATCTTTCCCTTTTCCTTCTTGACGTGGAAATGCCCGTCGATGGTGGCTATCCCGGCCGAATCGTACTCCCTGTACTCGAGCCGCTTCAGCGAGTCAAGCAGTATCGGGGCCGCCTTTTTCTTCCCTACGTAACCCACTATTCCGCACATTCAACTACCCACATGCTAGTCGTCTGATGCTAATAAAATCACTTTTGAGACCCCATCAAAGGGCTAATAAACTCCCGCGAGTAGACCTCGCTGGTGGAAATCTGAAGTTAGGGCGCGACTACACTAACTGCCTGGTCTTCGACCAGCTGGGCGGTGAGGACAAAAAGGCCCTCGAGCGCGACAAGCTCGACCTGGCGTCGATGAACGCGATCGCCCTCGAGAAGGCCAAGCTCGACGTACGGCACCAGATCGAGGTGACGAAAGACCTGGGACTTGACCACATCGAGCTGGACGCAGACTCCCCCAACCCTTACGTTTCCCTCGACGGCGAGGAGAAGCGGAAGATTAGGGACCTGGCGGAGTCGAACGGGATCGATTATTCGGTTCACCTTCCATATTCCTACGTCGGCGGGAGCATTTGTGCCATGCAGGAAAGCGACAGGCTGGCGGCGCTCGATCTCCACAAGAAAACGCTGCAGTTCGCGGCGGACGTCGGTGCAAAGTATGCGAACGTCCACCCCGGCTCAACACCGTTCTGGCACAGGGCCGGGAAGTACAAGGAGCTGATCCACGAGGCGCTCGTCAAGAGCCTGCTCGACCTGGGAAAAATGGCCAAGAAGCTGAATGTTGATTTGATTTTTGAAAACAACACGGCTTTCGACGGGATCTACTGCGAGGTCCCGGACTGCCTTTCGGTCGTCAGGGAGCTGCGCGAGAAAGGCGTGGAGCTCTACTTCAACCTAGACATAGGGCACTGGTTCACCCGCGCGGATACCGGCTCCAGCATCCCCGACCCGCCGGAGAGTGTCATGGAAGACCTGCCGTCCGAATACCTCAAGGAACTTCACCTGAACGATTACGTGCCGGGCAAGAAGATGTTCCACCCGCCGATTCACCTTGGGTTGGGGCCGCTGAAACGAGCAAACCTCGAGCGGTATGCGGAGATAGTCAAGGGCAAGGGCGTCGAGGTCGTGGTCTTGGAGACGGCGCTCAAGAGCGTCGAGCAGGTCGTGAACAGGCGGGAACTCTTGAAGGAAGAGACGAAGTTTATCAAGGATATTTTTGGATAGTTTTAACAAATTTGACGAAAGCCGCCGCGCGGTTGGCCCCGTACATGAACGACTGGATGACGTTGCCGTTCTCGTCGAGCGTCTGCAGGACTTGTGTCAACTGGCCCGAGATGTCGTTGACGTAGTGGACGGCCGTCTCGTTCGATTTCATGCATTGGGGGTTGGATATCTCGAAGTTGTAAACGCAAGTGAAAGTTTGATTTTCAGACACCTCGAAATCAGATCCATTCTCGCCGAACTCGTTAAAGCGAATTGATGCAAAACTTTCCTCGTTCAAGTCCAGTTGGTCAAAGTTTGGCTGGAACATCACTTCTTCCTCTTAGGATTCTTTGTTTCGGAAACGTTATAAATAGTGGTGTAATATCGTACCCCTTCTTTATCGAACTTGTTCCAGTTTTTCTTCAGCAACCAGAGAATTTGGATTGAGATGAGGAGACCCAACGATAGGGTTGCCGCCAAAAATGGGGAGAGAAGCGGTGAAATTGAAGGAGCCAAAAAACTCCTTAGAAACCCGCCGACTAAGGCCAGTAAACTTATAAACATAAAACCTACAGCCGAAACTCCAGCAATCAAGGCCCATTCCATACTCATCTGCAACAACCTTCGCCCGATCCAGAATATGAATAACCCGAGAAACACCAACATCAATCCGTAAGCAATTGGATTGTATTTTGGAAATAATTGTGTTAATGATTGGATTTGAAAAATTCCGCCAATCATCAAAAGCACACCCGATAAAATGCCAATGATACCCACCGCGACAAACGGAATGGAAAGGTAAATTACGGATTGTGGCCGCGATATCTTCGGTTTTTCCAATTTTATCAACCTTGGCTCTGGAATTTTGAAGAATAGCGAGATTCTATGTCGCGATTTGGCTTTGATGAGCACAGGCAGACTGATCAAGTTGACAACGACGAGAGAGTAAAGCAATCCGCCAAAAATGGATGCGAATACGTAAACGTTCAATGCGACGGAGTTCAATGAAAGTAGCACAAACGCCGCGGGCATTAAAAGAAGCGATATGCGAACTGGCAATAAATTGGTCTCTGAGTAAACCTTGGCGCCATAACTTTCGGCTTTTTTGGAAAACTCTTTGTCGGCGAGATGACGGCCGTACGGGAGAAATCCCCAGGTGCTCAGGGTCAGGGGGTTCCACGCCCCACGTATTCCCACGCGGAATCCAATGTATGCTCCGACCCAGCTGGATATGCTGAACCACAGGCCGACTCCATTTTTCAATGCAGCCAAAAATATGACTGGAAGTACTAAGGCGGCCAAAAAACCGGATAATGAGCAATATAACAGTCCTTTGCATGCTTCTCTCAATAAAACAATTTTTCTGTATTTATTATCGCTCATGAAAATCCACCAAACAACTCTATTTGTGGTTTGTACGCTTTTTCAATCGATTCGCTTATGCTTCGCGGCATAGAAATTATTTCTCCAAGAATATTCTGGAAAACCTGCTGTTTTACGAACTTCCACGAGTTTGCACCCATATTCATTGTTAGTGCTCGTAACTTCGGCAAAAATGTTCCTCCGCGTACTTTGAAAAATGAAAATCTCGATGCCCACACGTTCGCGGCTCCTGTAAAGGCACCGACCGCAGCGTTCCACAAAAATGAATGAAATACTCCTTCTTCCGGCGGTCTTCCAGTGAAAATATTTGCGGCAAGTCTTGAGAGGCCCCCACCTAATCCTCCAGCCACGGCTCCGCTTCCTATGCCGACCAAAACTTTGTTCAAACCATGTAGGCTTTGCACAGCTTTAGAAGCGAAAAATAGCGATCCAACCAAGCCGCTGACAAGACCGAATATTGCGCCCACTCCAAAGTTCAAAATAGCTTCTCCTAAATCCCAGTTACCACCAGTAGCAATAGTGACTAACGTGTATGTACCAACACTCATTATGCCACCTAGTAGCGCAAAAATAATCACTGCCAACCAAATTCCCTCACCGCTCGGATCCGTCAGCGTAACCGGGTTGTTCCTGCAATAAACATACAAATTCCACGACATCTGGTCGGTCATCGCCCCGACCA
>DYTO01000036.1 GCA_020725895.1 Candidatus Hadarchaeum sp.
CTCCTTTCGGCGTACCTGGTTTTCACGATGTACTTTTCCAGGTCTTTCACGAGGTTGTAGGGTGTAGGAGGGAAGTTGTTGATATCCTCGTAGAGCCTCTCCTCCGTTTGCACGATTTTTCCGTCAGACTTGTAGGCGATTCCCTTGACGTCCGAGATAGGTTTCCCAGCCGAGAGGCGGTCGACGAGCTCCTCGAAAGTTCGCTCACCCTGCCCGAATACCACGATGTCGACGCACTGGTGCGCGACTGTGTGCTCGGGGAAAAGTGATGGATGGTAGCCGCCCCAGATTATTGGGACGTTGGGGAAGTTCGTCTTGATGACGCGCGCGACCTCGAGCCCGCTCTTGATCTGGAAACCGGTCATGCTGCTTATCCCGAAACAGAGCACGCCCTCCCCCGCCTCGGCGATTTTTTTCTCCCAGTCCTCGTCGACTGTGGTGTTGATTATATCTACGTCGTATTTCTCTGGATTTGCCATCTTCGCTATGGCGAGTATCGGGATTGGAAGTCGCCTACCCTTGGAAATGTTCGGTTTCGGGTACACGAGCACTATCTTCTGTTTTTCCGGCATACGATTCACATAGTTTCTAATCGGGCCGCTTTTTATTTTTACCTTTTTACCAAAGTTTTATAGCTGGAGGAGTGGAAAATCAGTGGTGTGTGAATGAGGCATGAAGTGAAAATGAAATTCATTTCTTTAGTCATGACCATTATTTTTCTAACTGCGATTATTCTATTATTACCCTTGAGTGTTTCTGCAGAAAATTTTGCATCATCTGAAAACTTTGCCACGTTGCAAGAAAACTCATTCCTTGAAAATTATCAAACGCAGGACTACGCATCTGAAATCACCTTTTCAAACTCTTCTGAAAACAGTCTCATAAGCTACTGGAGCCTCGACGAGGGCCAGGGTGGCATCGCCCGTGACGATTCCGGGCTTGGCAACAACGGCGAGCTCACCAGCACAACATGGACGGATGGGATATCGGGCTCAGCTCTCCAGTTCGACGGCAGCGGCAGCGTGAACGTCCCCTCAAACGGCACGCTCAACCCCTCAAGGGTGTCCGTGGCCGCTTGGCTCTACCCGACCCAATTCCCGGCTCCCGGACCCAACCACCACTTCATGGGCAAGTGGACAGGCGGCGGCTACCAGTACGTCGCCTACCTCGCGGCGGGCACGAACGGCCAGGTGAGGTTCCAGGTCTCAAACGGCAGCAAGTTCAACGAGAGCGCCTCCACGGTCAACATCTCTCTCAACCAGTGGTCCCACTTCGTTGCGACGTGGGATGGGAACAACATCAGGATATACGTGAACGGCGTCGAGGGGACGACCGAACTCTACAGGCAGTTCACGGGCGACCTGTGCGGGGGTTCTGCCCAGCTGACGATAGGCTCAGCTGCGGGAATCGGGTTGCACGGCAGGATGGACGAGGTCTACCTCTACAGCCATGCCCTTTCGGCGGAGGAAGTGTCACTACTGTACAGCCAAGCCTTCGCCGCAAACACCAGTATATCGATTTCACCGGCCAGTTTCACTTACGCGGCCGGCAGCACGACTTCCCTAACCGCGACGCTGACATCTGGCGGCTCGCCCCTTTCGGGAAAAACGATCAATTGGGCCGCGACATTCGGCAGCGTCAGCCCCGCAAGCGTGGCGACGGACTCTTCCGGGAGGGCAACGGCCACCTTCACCTCGCCCCAGCAGGTCACAGACCTCACGACTAGGATAACCGCTTCATTCTCTGGCGATGCGGACTACAAGTCAAGCTCAGCCACATCCAACGGAGCTGCGCAGTGCACCGTTACGGAATCGCTCATCGGATACTGGAGTCTCGACAGCACGGCAGATGGGACCGTCCATGACGGCTCCGGCCTCGGCAATGACGGTTTGGTATATGGAACAACGTCGGCGGAGGGCAAGTTCGGCATCGCCCTGAGTTTCGACGGCGACGACACCGTCAGCATGGGCGACGTCCTAGACTTCGACTCCACTGACAGCTGGACGATCTCCGCATGGGTGAAGACGACGAACAGCGGGCACGGCGCGGTCGTTTCCAAGATAGGCAACGGCCACAAGGGCTACGACATGTTTGTCTTCGGGAAAGGGTACGGCGCGGACGGGAAGGTCGCCGTCCACATAGTCCATGACTGGACGGCCCAGGCAATCGCGATCAGGAAGTTATCGGACATCGCCATCGACGACGGCGAATGGCACAACATAACGTACACGTACGACGGCTCCTTGACGGCGGACGGAGTCAACATATACATCGACGGTGTCCTCCACAACGCGGAAGACTCGATCGACGAGTTGACTGGCCCGATTACGAACGCCAGCCCGTTCAGGATCGGCAGCCGCGACGGCATGAACTTCTTCCACGGAGAGATAGATGAGGTCAGGGTCTACAGCAGCGTGCTCGGCGCGGTCGAGATCGCCGAACTGGCCGGAGTGGAGGCTTTGCCAACTTCCAGCGTCGACGCAATCTCACCATACTGGAAAAACGCGACGCCGTTCGCTGTGACCGCGACGGCGAACAATGCAACTTCGGTTGAATTGTGGTATCGGTACTCTGCAAACAATTCAACATGGAACAGCTGGTTGCTGTTAGGGAACGATTCCACAATCTCGGACGGATGGTCTTGGAGTTTCAATGCGCTGGATGGGGATGGATACTATCAGTTCTACTCGGTTGCAGCGGCCTCTGGTAGCGTGGAAACGGCTCCGGCAAGTGCAGACGCGGAGGCGGGGGTAGACAGGTCGGCTCCGGCTTCGACGTTGCTATCACTCCTACCGCGCTACATTGGAGAGTTGCCAGTGTCAATCGATGGTCTGCTTTCCGCCACTGCCAGCGACAGCTTGAGCGGAGTGAGCCAGGTTGAGATCCAGTATCGCTACAGGAGAGATGATGGTAGGCAATGGAGCTCGTGGCAGTCTCATGGTGACGGCATATTCTCATCGAGCAACAGCTACTGGTCATGGCAGCCATTTAGTGCCCAGAAGTATGGATATTATGAATTCCAAGCAGTAGCGAATGATGTGGCGGGGAATGCTGAGCAGAAGGCTGGCGCCGACGATTCGGTCAGGGTGGTTAAAGATTTCATTAGAATTGCGATTATTCCGGCAAAGCCTAAAAATTATGTGCCTCCACAGGAACAGAGTTTTGATGAATTTCAAAGATACTGGCAAGAAAATGGAGTTCCAGTTTTAAACAAATATTATTCAGAAGTTTCTTATAGCGCGGTCGAGGTAAAGGCAGAAATCTTCACAAGGAATGGCGGCTGGTTCGAGTTACCAGAAGGGATTGAAGGATACTCTGATTTAAAATCAATTGAAAAGTTTTCTGAACAAACAATAGATGCCGCCGTTGCAACAGGCATAGATCTTGAATTATATGACGTTGTGGCAATTGGCACAGCATACGATGGTGTGTTAGGGGGATCAAGTGGCTTTGCCCTAAACAATGTTAGTGGCTACCCCACATTTGTTGTTGATGCATCGTCAAACGACTGGGCAGTTACACATGAGATGGGGCATGTGATTGGTGAAGCCACTGGAGAAGGAGGATTTTTGCCTGATCTGTCTGCTAATCGACCAAAATCTTACGGGGAAGTACGGAAATGGGATTTAATGGGAAACGAATTTGTTCAAATGTCCTCTTGGAGTAAAGAGAGACTAGGTTGGTTAAGCCACAAAGACGTGGAATGGGGAGAGTTTTGGGTTAAGGCATTACCCACGATGAGTTACAGAGAACAAGTTCTCAACCGGCATCTCGACTGGAATTTTGGGGATACATGGGGATACTTGGAAGTGCGAACGCCCCTGAGCACGTATAGCCAATATGATAGCGTTGTTCCGATTACAGATCATTCTGGCGGCTTCGTACTTTATGAGGTATACTCTCCTTGGATTGGCGGACAGTCTGTGAACGTAGTCAGAATGAACCCTGCCAAAAATAGAGATTATTTGTGGGTCGATGAAAACTACAGAAATCCACCCACGAAAAAGTTTGGTGACACTGTACAATTCACAGTATTAAATGAACGAGAGGATCAAGATAGTTATGAATTGAAAGTGAGACTTGAGGACTATTCAATCAAAAACCTATTGGGGATGACTCTTTATCCAACTTTTTGGGATATCTCAAGCAATTCAACAGGAGCACCACAAATTGAAACTCAGGCATCTGCAGATTTAGACCTGCATGCTTACACACCAGACGGGAAGCATATCGGAATGAATTATGAAACTGGTGAATACGAAGTTGAAATACCCGACTCCATTGTATCTTATGACCGCAATGTTGGGCGGGAATGGATATTCGTTTCAGACAACATCGAAGTATACTTCACCGTTAGCAGCAGGGATGTAGAAGAATTTGCAAAAACGTTCCCTGAATTCGTATTGGGCGAAAACGGACTTTATGGTCTGAGGGGGGCATATGTTGATAATATGGGAAATGTGTACGAATCGTTATCGGATGTGCAAACCATCAAAGTTGGAGCCGAAGTCTTTAACCGTTTAGATATCACCAAGACTCCAGATAATACATATTCAATAGAAATTTTAGATGGATTTGATATTCTCGATCTAAATGCATGGCAATCGGCAATTGAAAACAAATCGGACAACGTATTTATCAAAAATAAAAATCAGTACAAAACTTCGCTCAAGAACAAGTTTGACGCAACGTTTAAGATGATTGATGAAAACAGTTACAATGGGGCGGTTGAAAAGTTGACAAACGATATCCTAGAAAAGCTCAATGCCAACGGCAAAGCGGATTGGACATCTGAACCGGTGTTAGTAAAAGAAATTAATGCACTAGTGGGATTTTTAAAACAAAAACATTCTGGTGGAAGTTAACATGAGGCGTTTACGGTTAATATTTGCGATCGGAATAATCTCGATGGGTTTGATTGGCACGATAGCCTACATTAGTTGGTCAGGCGGAGATAGTTACCTAAAGTATTACTTTTCGTACCCGCACAACAATTTTTCTGTTTTTTTATCTGAGGATGGGAACTATCTCGCAGCGATAGGCGCGTTACCTAATAATATGCGATATCTCTCAAACGAGGGATTTGATGAAGATTTGTACCTATTTTCAGCTTCTGATAACAACCCAATTTGGATCCACGATCGAATTTCATTTGTTTCGATATCATCTGACGGTTCTCGTATAGCGGCAGTCGGCGATAATAAACTCTACCTCTTTGGTCCTGTTGACAATAATCCCTTTTGGGAATACGATGGAATTTCATTTGTTTCGATATCATCTGACGGTTCTCGTATAGCGGCAGTCGGCGATAATAAACTCTACCTCTTTGGTCCTGTTGACAATAATCCCTTTTGGGAATACGATGGAATTTCATTTGTTTCGATATCTTCAAACAGCACATATCTCGTTGCGGTCGGCGAGAATGAACTCTACTTGTTTGTAACTTTAGAAAATATCCCAATTTGGACATATACCGAAAAAATACAAAGCATGAAAATTGTAACAAATCCTAATGAATTTGCTCACTTTATCTACAATTTTCATGGCGCAATAGACGTTTCTGATAATGGAAGTGTTGTGGCGATAACTAGCAGTCGTCTTTACTTATTTTCAAACCAAGAAAATATCCCGATATGGTCGCGTTTATTCAACGATGAACTTTTATTTACAAATCAAACAAGAATATTCCAATCGGTCATTTCTAATAATGGTTTAAACATTGCTGCCACAACTGGCAAAAACCTTGATTTCTTTAGTTATTCTTCAGATGAACCAATATGGGCATACCAAGGGAATTGGGAAGTGTATTCTCGCGGAAATTATCCAGAAGGATATAAAGAATTTATTTTTTCAGTTTCAATTTCGGCAGATGGCGATAGAATCGCAGCTAGTTCATGGGGTGGGGCGAGTCCCGATTCGTGGGGCACACTATACCTCTTCTCTAAAGAAAATAATCAACTTTTTGGTATATCGCCGTTGACGATGGCGAATGGCACAACATAACGTACACGTACGACAGCTCCTTGTGTTTCCTTTAGCCGAGATTACTTCCCGCCCTTGAAAAATGGCTCCCTTCTAGCGATAGCTTCCTCGAACGCTTTTCGCGCCCCCTCGGAATCTCCCCGCCTTATCGGCGAGATTACGTCGACGAGGTTGTCCTTCCTCAGGAGGCATGGCTTCAGGAAACCGTTCGGGGTCAGCCTCAGCCTAGTGCAGTGGGCGCAGAACTCCCTGTTGTGCATAGGGTTGACTATCTCGACCTCGCCCCTGTTCAGGAAGTATTTCCTCCTCGCGTGCATGCTGTTCCTTGTCTCGACCTTCGTCGCGCGCCTCTCGAGCTTCGCCTCTATCCCGCCGAGGTCGAAATGCGCGCCATCGTAGAACTTTGCCGTCTCCGGCGTCTTCAAGAGCTCGATCAATTGGAGGATGGCCTTGTGCTGCGCGGAGAAATCGATCATCCGTTCCAGTTCCTTGTCGTTCAAATCCTTCATGATGACCATGTTCAGCTTGACGGGCGAGAGCCCGGCATCGATCGCGGCGTTTATCCCGCGGAGGACTTGATCCAGCAGGGGCGCACCGGTTATTTTGCGATAGGTCTCTCCGTTGAGCGTGTCGAGGCTGATGTTGACGCGCGTGAGGCCGGCTTTCGCGAGTTCCTCAGCGCGGTCGGCCAGCATGACGCCGTTCGTCGACATCGAAATCTCCCTGACGCCCGCGCTTGAGACATCCCGCACTATTTCCGCGAGGTCGTCGCGCATGAGCGGCTCCCCGCCGGTGATCTTGACCTTGCTGACGCCGAAATCGCGCGCCGCCGAGACTATCTTCCCTATCTCGTCGGCGGTCATCTCGTCCGCCTTCCCGCGGTGGCCCTCGGCGTGGCAGTAGAAGCATTTCAGGTTGCACCTTTTCGTGACGGAAATCCGCATCCCCTTCACGGGCCTGCCGAACCTATCCTTCATCCCTTCTCACCCTCAGCACGATTTCCTTCCCCTTCGTCTCCTTGAGCGACATCGTCACGCCGCCGACTATCTTCGAGACGAGTTCCTGGACGAACGGATTGAGCGGCACTTTTCTCCCGTCGACTTCGAGCACCGCGCGTTCCTGCAGAGTCTCGCACGCGGCCCATCCCTTCAGCCCGGTTATTACCGCGAGTCCGAACTCCTCGCACGAGTTGTAGCCGCAGTGCTGGCAGTCCAGCTCAGGCAGCAGCGGGAACGCCTTCTTCTCGACGAGGTCGGCAAGCGCCTTGGAATCCTCGAAGCCAAAGTTCGGCCTTTCGCATTTGAAATTCCCGATGCAGGCGACCGTGAACTGGTTCACGAGTTGCGGGATCTCGGCCTCGTTCCGCGGCACCACAACGCGCGCGACACCCTCAAGCTCTCGGAAGCCCTCCAATATCACGAAATCGAAACCCTGGAAGAAGCGCAGGGCATCGCGCGCCCCCATTTCGCGCTTCTCGATGAGCGCCGTCTCGTTCGGCGAGAGAACCATCACTGATTTCGCGCCGGCCTTCACGTGCTTCCAGCTGTCCTTCCCCTCCTGGTCTATCGAGAAGTCCTCCTCGCGGATGTGCTTGACCGTCCCGACGCGGCGCCCCCTCGAAACGAGTTCTCTGACGAGCCCCTCGACTACTCGCGTCTTCCCGGACTTCTTGAAGCCCGCCACCGCGAGAACCCTCGGCGGATTACTTCTCTCCAAAAAGTTTCACCTCCACAACCTCTCCTTCCTCGACCAACTCCTGCTGTCGTGGAATTTCAATGTAACCGTCCGCGGAAGTCAGCGAGACGATAGAGCCCGATCCCTTGAGGAGCGGCGAGGTTTTCAAGCCGCCTTTCCCGAACTCGAGCTTCACCGGGACGAGCTCGGTCCTGCCGCGCGCGGAAATTATTTTCCCGGAGAGCCTTGCCTGGATTTTTATCTGTCCGCGAACCTCAATCCCAGCCATCTTGCTCAGGTATGGGGCGACGAGCTTGTCGAAGACCATGAGCGCCGAGACGGGGTAACCTGGGAGGCCGAATATCGGTTTTCCTCCTGCCACTCCGATGAAAGTCGGCTTGCCCGGCTTCAGCGAGAGGCCGTGAACGATCACTCCCGGTTTTCCAATTTTCCCGACGATTTCGGGGACTATGTCTCCGCTTCCGGCAGATGTCCCGCCGGATATCAGGACGGCGTCGCATTCATCCAGAGCTTTTTTCAGTATCACGCGTATCGCGGCCGGCCTGTCTGCCACGATTCCCAACCTAACTGCCTCGCAGCCGCACGACTTCACGGCCTGGCTCAGGGTGAAGCCGTTCGAATCGTAAATCTTCGCGGGCTTGAGCTTGCTTCCGGGTTCTAGGATCTCGGAGCCTGTGGATATGATCGCAACTTTCGGTTTCGAAATCACTCGAACGCGCCCGACGCCAACCGCTGCGATTGCGCCGATGTCGCGGATGTTCAGGATTTTCCCCTTTGTTGCGACGATCTTTCCGGATTTGATGTCCGAGCCTCGCTCGCTGACGTTCTCGGAAGGGGAGACGGCGCGCCTGACTAAGACGGTCCCGTTCTCGACAGTCGCGTTCTCCGCCATCACGACGGCGTCCGCCCCTCGCGGCATCGGCGCCCCTGTCGTTATCTCGACGCATTCCTTGCGGTTTATTTTTTTCTTCAGCCAAGTTCCGGCCATCACTTTCCCGGCAAGCTTGAGATTTCTCGGCTGCCCCCCGTCAGCACCGAATGTGTCGCTCGCGCGCACAGCGAAACCGTCGTATGCGGCGCGGTCGAAAGGCGGGACGTCGATAGGCGAGGCGACATCCTCCGCAAGAACTGATCCGAACGCCTCGTCGAGTGGGACAAGTGCGGCGCGCGGGACGGGACACCAGTGTTTCTCGAGAATTCTTTTCGCCTCTTCCAGGTCCACGACCTGCAGGAATTTAGCAGCCATACGATATTGACTAAATGTTTTTGCTTAATTTACTTTCTTAATTAAGCGGTGTTGTTTAACATCTCGCGGGATTTTCGGTCCAGCAGAGGGCGTAAAACGCTTTTGTCGGCGATTGTTGGGTTTTAAGCGGCGGAGGTTCGCAAAAAGCTTAAATATAAGG
>DYTO01000037.1:0-3932 GCA_020725895.1 Candidatus Hadarchaeum sp.
CTCCGGTGTAGGGTGTTTTTATTATGTCTGCGCCGAGCTCGGCCCCGGCCCTTGAAGCGTGCGCGATCAGCTCCACGTCATGCTGGTTCTTGATCTTCGGCCCCCTCGGGTACATCATCGCCAGTAGGGGTAGGCCCCAGTCAGCGCAGATTTCAGCGATATCGCCGAGGTTCTCCAACTGCTCAGGCTCGTTGGGTGCGCCGACGTTCACGTGCACGGATACTGCGTCGGCGCCGAGAGACAGCGCCTCCTCGACGCTTGCGACGGGAACTTTGCAGTTCGGGTCCGGGCCGTGTGCCGTGCTCCCCGACATCTGGATTATGAGACCTATGTCCTTCCCGTAACCCCTATGCCCTGCCCTTACAATCCCCTTGTGGAGGACAACAGCGTCCGCGCCACCTTCGGCAACCTGGTTGATTATGGATGTCATGTCCTCTATCCCGGCAATTGGCCCCATGGAAAGGCCGTGGTCCATCGGGACTATCACAGTCTTCCTTGACTTCCGGTCGATTATCCGCTCGAGTCTTATGCGTTTACCCACTTCTGACAGAGGTTTCACCTCATTCTGATTATGAACAGGGCAATTAAAAGGTGTGGGGGGAATCCTTTTTTGCTGGGTTTGTGTAAGAAACTCTGGTGGAGGTGATAACGGAATGGATGGGTGGGCTGGCGGCGGCCAGGAAAATTTAAGTGGAGTCCAGATTCGTATGAATTTCAAATTTGATACAAACAACAAATTGACGTATTTATTCTCAATTTCACTTTTGTGGTCGGGTTTCTTTTAGTTGCAACAGTATTTTTCTTGAACGTGACGGCTCTTGGCATGATGGTTGCCCTCGCTCCATTTGATCTCTCGTTCTTTATTCTAGAACTCAGGCGGGCAAAATTTAGAGAGTTCTTGACCAGCAAGGGAAAAAATTAAAGTAGGCACAAAACCGGAAGACAGAAAATACAAACTCATTGTCAAATACTTTCCAATTTTTTTGTTGGCTTCCATGTCTCCATTTATGGGGCTCTTTTTTGAAACAGCAACGGCAGCTATTTCGATAGACGCTTTTTTGATCGCGGCGCCATTTGTGTACGTTTACATGGCTTCGATAGTTCTCATTGCCTTGACCTTGAAATTGAATTTTGATTCAAATGTTCAGAATATTGAAAAAAAGTATGAAACGAACACTATTCTTAGCAAAATTAATTGGTGGCTAGTTGCCGGAGTATTTTTGGTGCTGTTCATTACATTCTTGGCCAACCGAGCAACATCCACTTGATACTTCAAAACAATTAAAAACCACACCACATGCGGGTGCTTTGATTAGAATTACTGCTTTGCTTTTGAGTGTTTTATTTGCCAGTTATTTTGTTGATATAATCAGGGCATATGGATGGCATTACATACTAATCGTCCTTTTGTTCAGTTATTCCGTGACAGTTGCCTCCTTGATGTTGGCAGTGAAAATAGTTTCAAAAAGAGATATGATTGGACATTTTAAAAAATATGCAGCGATTTTTTCGTTCCAAATTGGTCTTCTAGCAATGATGATTGTCTACACGGCATCACTTTGGTTGTAAATAACATACGTTCAATTTTTATTGGACATATCTGAGATGATGTGATGCAACTGCTAAAGGTGAGACCTTCAAAGCTCTCGGGCGAAGTGGCCGCCCCCCCTTCGAAGTCTTACACACACCGCGCCTTCGTGATCGCCTCGCTGGCGGAAGGCGAGAGCGTTATCAGGGACCCGCTCATTGGTCTAGACACCCAGGCAACGATTGACGGTGTGAATGTTCTCGGCGCTGGAGTGACAAAGGAAGGAAACGTTTGGAAAGTCAAGGGGACTGCCGGAAAAATAAATCCACGCCAGAAATTTATCGATGCCAAGAACTCTGGCACGACCCTGCGCATTCTCAGTGCAGTGGCAGCGCTCTCAAAAGGGCCCATCAGGCTGACCGGGGACCAGTCACTCGTCAAGCGCCCTATGGGCCCCTTGATTGACGCTCTCCAAAAACTAGGCGCGAAGGGAAAGTGCGAAGGAAAGGACGGGCGCCCGCCGGTCGTAGTCGGCGGGAAGCTCGCGGGCGGTGAAATCGAAATCACCGGCTCCGTTAGCTCACAGTTCATATCGGCGCTTTTGATCGCGGCGCCTTTGGCGGAAGATGACGTTGAGATTAAAATCACGGAGAAGCTCAGGTCAAGGCCATACGTCGATATTACTCTCGAACTCCTGGACGCGGCAGGCGCGAAAATAAGGCGCGACAAAGATTTGATGAATTTCAAAATACCCGGCGGCCAGACTTTCAAACCGCTTGACATGGATATCCCGGGCGATTTCTCTTCGGCGGCATTCGTACTCGGTGCTGCGGCAATCACTGGCTCAAGCGTTAAAGTGAGCAACTTGGACGCAAAAAGCGCGCAAGGCGACAAAAGAATAATAGATTTCATGAGCGAGTTCGGTGCGGAAGTCAAATTGGGAAGCAAGTCCGTTGAAGTTCTGGAAACATGTGGGCTTTCAGGCGTCGACTTGGACTGCGCGGACAACCCCGACCTCGTCCCGATACTCTCCGTCCTGGGCGCCGTGGCCGACGGCAGGACTTTCATCGGGAACGTCCCGCACCTCAGGCTCAAGGAGAGCGACAGGCTCAAGGTCCTCGCGGCCGGGCTGCAGAAGATGGGGGCTAATGTCACGGAGCTCCCGGACGGCCTGAAGCTGGCCGGCGGAGAACTGAATGGCGCGTCCGTCCAGTCGCACGACGACCACAGGATGGCGATGGCTTTCGCAGTCGCAGGGCTCGTCGCCAAAGGGCAAACGACGGTGGACGGCGCTGAGAGCATTCCCGTCTCATACCCGACGTTTGTCGAGGACATGCGGAAACTCGGGGCAAAAATCGAGCTGGCCAAGTAATCCCTCGAAACACAAGGATTTATAGAACTGGCGACGAATTTTCAGCGGTGGTTGAAGTGAGCGGAAAAACGTTCGGGAACATTTTCAAGATAACGACGTTCGGCGAGTCGCACAACCTAGCGGTGGGTGTCGTCGTGGAAGGAGCGCCTGCAGGGCTCCCCCTCGAGCCCCGCGACATCCAGAATGAGCTAGACCGCAGGAAGCCGGGTGTTTCCAAAGTCACGAGTCCCAGGAAGGAGTCCGACCAGGTAGAGGTCCTTTCGGGGATTTTCGAGGGGAAGACGATCGGGACGCCGATAGGGATGCTTGTGCGGAACATTGATGTCGACTCCTCATACTACGAGCCGATAAGGACGAAGCCAAGGCCGGGCCACGCAGACCTCACGTACAGGCTGAAGTACGGCCACGTCGACCACAGGGGGGGCGGGCGGGCTTCCGCGAGGGAGACGATAGGCAGGGTGGCCGGTGGAGCTGTGGCGAAAAAACTTCTCTCCACAAAGGGGATCGAGGTGCTGGGCCACACTGTCGAGGCAGCGGGCGTTCCCGTCGGCCGCGAGATCCCTCACGAGGATATCAGGAACAACACGGAGAAGAACATCATGCGTTGCGCAGATCCAGCCGTCGCGGAGCAGATGACGAAGGCGGTCGAGAAAGCGGCCACCGACGGGGACACGACTGGAGGAGTGGTGGAAATAATCGCCCTCAACGTCCCCGCAGGCTTGGGCGAGCCGGTGTTCGACAAGTTAGACGCGGCGATAGCAGGCGCGATGATGTCGATAGGCGCGGTGAAGGCCGTCGGGATCGGCGCGGGTGTGAACTTCGCAAAGATGCGCGGCTCCGAGGCAAACGATCCTATCGAGATCAGGAATGGAAAGATAGTGACGACGACGAACAACGCCGGCGGAATCCTGGGCGGGATATCGACGGGGATGCCGATAGTCGTCAGGATAACTGTCAAGCCCCCCTCATCGATTGCAAAGCCCCAGAAGACCATCGACATGGAGAAGATGAAGGAGGCGGGAATCCAGTTGA
>DYTO01000037.1:3942-7471 GCA_020725895.1 Candidatus Hadarchaeum sp.
GAAGGGAAGGTTCGATCCCAACCTCTGCCCACGGGTAGTCCCGGTCGCGGAGGCGATGCTCGCGCTGGTGCTCGCGGACCACATGCTGATATCAGGAAAAATAAAACCTAACAAAATCGAGTGAGGAGATAAGTTGGATTTGTACGGCGCCGCTTCTGCATGTGGCTCGGCCACGGTCGTCAACGGGATAGCGACGGGCAAGGGCGCGGCCTTCGGGATAGACCTGAGGGTCAACGCAGAGGTGAAGTTGAGCCCGGAGTTGAAGGGAATCGTCGGGAGGATATCCGGCGCGCGCGACAACCCCAAGCTGATAGAGATTTGCGTGAGGAGGACGCTGAAGTATTTCAAGAAGAAGAATTTGGGCGCCGTCGTGACGACGACATCCGAGGTCCCGATCGCTGTCGGGCTTTCGAGCAGCAGCGCGGCGGCGAACGCGGCAGTCCTAGCTACATTCGCGGCGCTGAGGAAGAGAATCGACCCGAAGCTGGTGCTTAAGATAGCGATAGATTCCGCCTTCGAGGCGGGGGTAACGGTGACGGGGGCGCTGGACGACGCGGCGGCATCTCTATACGGTTACGGGGTCGTGACGAACAACTTGCGGCGCAGGATAATCAAAAGTTTCAAAGTAGACCCGTCGCTGAAGGTCGTTGTCTACGTCCCGCTCTCGAGGTTCTACACTTCCAAGCTCAAGGGCGTCAGCCTGAAGGGGATCGAGGAAGGTGCGGATGTCGCCCACGAGCTGGCGTCGAGAGGGAGGATTTGGGATGCGCTGACCTTGAACGGCTTGCTCTACTCGAGCGCTTTGCAGCAGGACCCGTCCCCGGCGCTGGAGGCCCTTGCGAACGGTGCTCTCGCGGCAGGGTTGACGGGCACGGGTTCCGCGACGGTCGCCGTGGCCAAGGAGGGCCCGGCCTCAAAAATAGCGTTGAAGTGGCGAAACAGGCAGGGGAGGGTAATTTTAATTTCCCCTGCGAGAAAAGGATGGGTGGTGTACTAGGTGGCGAACGCCGAGTTGAACGAGCTGAGGAAGAAGATAGACGTCATCGACGATCAGCTAATTTCATCCATTTCGCAGCGTCTGAAGCTGGCCGAAGAGCTCGCGGACCTGAAGAAGAAACTGAAGCTGGCCGCGAAAGACGAGGCACGGGAGAGGGAGGTCATAACCCAGACGAGGGAAAGGTCGAAAAAAGTCGGCCTCGACCCTGATTTCGCAGAGAGCCTGATGAGGTTCGTCATCGCAAGGTCATTGGGGAGGCAGAAGGAGCGCATTGGCGGCACAGGCGTCTGGCCCAAGATCCAGGAAGCATTCAAGGAGTACCCGGCGCAGCTGAGCGTCGTCAGGGTCCTTTTCAGGTACGGGCTGAAGGTCACGAAGGAGGGGGAGATCGCGTGCGGGAGCATGAAGGTCCCAGCCGTCCAGGTCGCGGCTGAGGCGGGAGTCGACAGGCGAGTCGTCGACGCGACCGCGCAGAGGATACTCGGCGAAAAGAGCCTTATCGACATTTTCGGGAACCTTGAGCCGATAACATATCTCAAAGGAGTGGCGCAGCAGCTCGGTCTTGGCGTCATAGAGATACTGCCGGAGGACGCGGCGAAGCCAGGGATAATAAAAGACGTCACGTCCGCGATTTCATCCTTCGACATCAGCATCAGGCAGATGATCGCAGACGACCCATACTTCATCTCGCATCCGAAGCTCACGATCATAACTGAAGAGCCGGTCAAAGGCAACGTTATCGACGCTTTGAGGAAGCTGCACAGTGTCCGGAGCGTCATAGTTTATTGAAATTTGGTGTTGGGATGAAGAATCTAAAGTTCGGAAGCCTAGATGCGGCACCAAACGTCAGGCGGGTCAAGGACATGAAAGACGTGATTCTCGACAAGGAATGGGCCGAGAATAACTTGGACTTGGAATTGTACTACATGTACAGGGACCTGTTCATGGACGAGGACAGGGAAAGTGTCGTGAAGTACAACCTCCGATACGACATCACTGTGATCCCGCCGCTTTCAATCGGCCGCGAGTACGTCAAGACGATGGGGCACTACCATTCCGAGTGCTCGCCGGGTTTCACATACCCTGAGATATACGAGGTGCTGGATGGGCGGGCGCACTTCCTGCTCCAGAAAGTCACGGGGGGCAGAGTGGATGAAGTGGTTTTGATAGAGGCCAAGGCTGGCGAGAAGGCGATAATGTACCCCAACTACGGCCATATCACGATCAACCCGGGGACCGAGACGCTGAAGATGGCGAACTGGGTCAGCAGGGAGTTCAGCTCGGTGTACGAGGATTTCGTGAGGCTGGGCGGAGGAGCGTATTACGAGCTCGTCGAGGAGAAGTTCATCAAGAACACCAACTATCGCGATGTCCCGCCCATGAAGCGCGTCGAGGTCACGAACATCCCAGAGCTTGGGATTGTCAGCGGGGTCGACATGTACTCGCTGATAAGGGAGCCGCAGAAGTTGCATTTCCTCAACTATCCTCAGGATTACAACTGGGTTTTCTGAACAGTGCACACGTGTGCAGTCAAATCTTCACATCTTCACGAGCTGGGCGTGCTGCACCTTTTGAAAATGAAAAACAGACCCATCGCCGATTATCCCTTCTTTGACGGCGTGCTGCACGATTGACCCGACGAGGTTGGCAATCGTCGCGCCCTTTATCGCCGAAAGGCATTCGTTGACGCTCGCTTCCTCCCCGCTGTAGAATCTCTCCTTGACCTCGAGTTTCATCTTCCTGCTCCTGAAAGTCTTCCCCAAGAGCTCCTTGTCACAGACGATTACGAAGTTTTCTCCCTGGGTCTTGATTATCTTCAAAAGGGGCATTCAAACGCTCCTCACGGAAGTCTTGGCGCCGCAGGCCTCGCATCTGAGGATAGTGGTCTTCTCCAGCCTTTCGAGCTTCGTGTCGGGTTTCTTGCACTCCTTGCAAATCACGAACTCATCTATGTACCTCTTGATCTTCTCTTCCACCGTCCCTCTCGGGAATTTTCCCTGCAGGACAAGCTGCGTCTCCTTGAAAACTCCCGCGACGGCGAGCTCCCTCAGGAGGTACTTTGCTAGGTGCTCGGGTTCCCTGTTGAGGGCAGTTGTTATCACGCGCAGGTTCTTGAGGACCGTCTGGTTGCCGGCGACCGATATGTCCGCTTCCGGAACCTGGAACCTTGAGGTTTCGAAAACCGCCTTGGGTACTTGTTCGAGCACTATGTCCAGGAGTTCCTCGTAGTTTTCAGGCATCTATTCCACCGGTTTGAATTTCCCCGCGCGTGGTTCGAATATCTTCCCCTCCGAGAATAGCGCCTTCATGGCCTTCACCACGTCGGCCTCATGCAGCCCCGTTATGGACGTTAGAGCGCTCAGATGCGCGCCCTCGTCCCCCGCGAGTTCATTCACGGCGGCGAAAACGCGGTCCTTGTTCTCGTCGCGCACCTCTGGGAGCGGCGGGACTTTTTCCTCCTCGTTCTGTACGATTGGGTTGGAAGGAGTGGACAACTCGACTACCAAGTTTTTCGGCTCGAGCCTCTTCGGG
>DYTO01000037.1:7481-8717 GCA_020725895.1 Candidatus Hadarchaeum sp.
CCCCTCGCAAGCTGGTCCCGCCTTGACCTGATTATCTCGAGGTCGCGGACGAGTTCCCAGTTGGGGTCGTTCACCGTGAGCATCATCTCCGGGGTCAGGTAGACCTCCCCCTCGAACTCGCGCACGCGCCCGACGATGTCAACTATGTCGCCGACATTGAAACTCTCGAGCTGCGGCGTGTCGTTCCCCCATGCACGCACCCTGATCGTCCCGCTGCCGTCGTCGAGCCTCAGCGTCGCGTAGCTCTTGTCGTCCCTGATGAACCTGTCGACGACCGTTCCCATTACTCTCGCGCGGTTGATGCGCTCGTTCCAAGGGGTCACGAAATAGCTGGGCTCGGTGCCATCGGCTGACCTCCTGTACTCGCCCATCGCCAGGTCCTCGATCCTCATTTTATAAGCAGTCGGACGCATATCTCTCGTAGATTATGGGAGGAATGGCTTTATGAGCGTTCCGCGGTTTGAAATCTTCGAAATATCCGGTGCGAAAAGGCGATTCGTCGGAGTGGCCGCAGGCAGGGGCAGCGTCGGGGAAGTTGAAAACTTCATCAAGAAAATTTACGAGATAGGGAAAAATCACGGCGTGGCAATCCAGGTCTTCGACGCGAACATGGTCGCCGGGGCCCAGCATCTGATCCACGCGGCCAAGCACGCGAGTTTAACCCACGAATCCGGGCGCGGGTTCGCAAGCTCTCTGGAGCTCGAGCTCGTCTGCTGGGTCTCTGCGGAGAGCCAGATTGGCCGCGCCATCTCGAAAGTCGGCGTGAAAAAAGGGGAATGCGAGGTCGCGTTAGTCGCGGTTGGCGCCTCGAGTGAAAAAATAAATTCTGCGTTGGAACATGTTTTCTCCAAGTTGGGGTTGTCTCGAGACGACCGACTCTTGAAAATCGGGAAACCCAAAATCGAAACTATAAAAAAGTCTTTTTCAATCTCGTCGCGCGAACTCGAAACGTCGCATATTGAGAAAATAGTTGCGGAACGCGTTTCGTTGCTCGGCCTGCAGAGCTGATCACTTCAAAAGCTCTTCGAATGTCTTGTCCTCTTCAACAGAAATCACTTTCGCGCAGGACGGCATTATCGGCTGGTCCGAATCCTTTATCTTCCCGTCGTCGTCCACCGTGACGTATTTCCCGGCAAGCCGCTCCTTCACCTTCACCGCCAGGCACATTATCTCGCTCTCAACACCGGCGTAGACGTAGTAATAGTGTTTTCCGCCAACGGAGTTGTAGAAAAGCCA
>DYTO01000038.1 GCA_020725895.1 Candidatus Hadarchaeum sp.
CGCGCAGCATACCTGCTCCACAAGCTGGCGAACAGGGACCCGCGATTGATTTCGCCGAAGGACGTGCTTGAGATGGCGACGATACGCGGTGCCGAACTCTACGGCCTGGAAAACGAGCTGGGCTCGATCGAGAACGGGAAGTTGGCAGACATAATAGTAATAGACCCGGCCCTTGCGCCGACACCCGTGAAGCCGGAGAGCGTTATAGGTCACTTGGTGAACACCATCGACGGGGACGATGTCCAGACCGTCGTTATAGGTGGGCGGGTTGTGATGAAGGACCGGAACGTCCTGACAATGAACGAGGAGCATGCGGTAAACTTTTCAAGGAAGTCTGCGACGAAACTATGGCAGAGAATGAAAGCAAGGAAGGAGATAAAAAGATGACCGACATGTCCGTGGAAATATGCGGGATGAAGTTCAAGAACCCGATCATGCCGGCGGCGGGCCCGAACGTTTGGAACGGTGACCTGCTTGTCGCGGCGGCCGAAGGAGGTGCGGGTGGGCTCGTTTCAAAAACGGTCAGCGTGCAGCCAGCCAAGGTCCCGCGACCTTGCATCGTGAAAGTAAAGGACAGCCTGATGAACGCCGAGCTTTGGTCGGACCTTCCAATCGAGCAGTGGCTGAAAGACGAATATTCCAAGGCCAAGAAAACAGGCTTGCCTCTAATCGCGAGCGTCGGATACAAGGCCGAGGAGATCAGGGAGGCAGCTCCAAAAGTCGTGAGGGCCGGTGCTGACGCCCTGGAACTCTCCACTCACTATCTCGGGAACGACCCGGGCCCGGTGATAGAAGCTGTGAAAGCCGCGAAGGAAGTGGTGAAGGTCCCGGTCTTCGTCAAGCTGAGCCCGAACGTCCTGGATATAACGCAGTTCGCCAGGGCGGCCGAGGGGGCTGGCGCCGACGGGCTGGTCGCGATAAACACGCTCGGCCCGTGCCTCGCTATCGACATAGAAAACGCAATGCCGATGCTCGGGAGCACTAACGGATACGGGTGGCTCTCAGGCCAGGCGATAAAGCCCCTCGCAGTGAGGTGCGTGGCCGATATCGTCAGGGCGGTCGACATACCTGTCATCGGCGTCGGCGGGATATCTTCCGGGCGCGATGTGGCCGAATTCCTGATGGTTGGGGCTGCTGCCGTACAGATCTGCACTGCCGCAATCGTCCGCGGGGCCGAAATATACGGCGTGATCGCCGACCAGCTTTCAAAGTTCATGAAGGCGAAAGGTTACAACTCAATCGCGGATTTCAAGGGCGTCGCGCTTTCGCACCTCCCGAAGGAGCCCCTGCGCACCACGGCCGAGCCTGTCAATGTCATAGATTCGAAATGCACCGCATGCGGACTTTGCGAAAGGCACTGCCCGTACGACGCAATTCACGTGGTCGGGCGGGTCGCGAAAGTGGACCCTGTCAAATGCTACACTTGTGGGCTTTGCGTTTCGGTCTGTCCGACTAGGGCTATAAGGTACTGAGTGCGAAGGTCCTACTATGGTCGATGCCAACACGATTATAACCGCAGTCCTGATTTTCGTCGCCAGGACGGTCGATGTCTCGATGGGGACTGTCAGGCAGATCATGCTCATAAGGGGGCATAGAAATTTTGCCGCCTTCATCGGATTTTTTGAGATAATGATTTGGGCCACTGCCATCAGCGCCGTGGTCACGCAGATAACAGTCACACAGAACTATCTCGCTCTCATCGCGCTCGGCTTCGGGTTCGCGGTCGGGAACGTGTTGGGCTCGATGATCGAGGAAAAGATCGCGCTTGGCTACACTCTGGCATTTGTCGTGCCTAAAGAGGTTTCCAAGGGGCTCGAAACGGATTTCAGGGCAGCGGGATTCGGGGTGACGACGGTCGTCGGTACTGGGCTGCGCGGGCCGCACCCGCTATACCACACTGTCTTCAAACGCAAGGATACAAAGTTGTTCTTGAAGGTACTGAGGGAGCACGATCCAAGCGCGTTCTTCACACTCGTCGACGTCAGGACCGAGGCTGGCGGTTTCATAAAGAGAGTGTCGCACAAGAAGAAGTAAACTTCATTTCCTTTATCGCCCGGAAACTTTCGGGGGTGTCGACGTCCGTTATCGCCCATCTTCCGGCCTCGATAAGCTCGTGTGAATCGGCATGTCTGTGGATCACGTCGCGGACGAACTCGCCCTCTCCTAGGCCCAGTATCTCGGCGAAGAGGCTCTGGTCGAAAAGGACGGGGTGGCCCTTCTTGCCGTTGTGGACAGGGCTCACGACTTTCGCGCCGTTATTCCAAGCCTCGATTGCTTTTCTGAGATAATTCCCGTCCACGAATGGCTGGTCGCCCAACCCGAGGAAAACCGCTTTGCAATCCTTCAGGCTTTCCAGGCCGACCTTGAAAGTCGAGACCATGCCTTCGGAATAGTTTTTGTTTATCGCGTGGCGGACGCCGAGCTTTTTCAGGATGGGTGTCAGCTTTTCAGGTTCGTGGCCTAGGACGACGATGAGTTTGTCGACCGACTTGAACGAACAAACCACGTGCTCAATCATCGGCTTTTCATCTATATTGAGAAGGAGCTTCTGCGTACCCATACGTCTGGACTCACCTGCCGCAAGGATTACCGCACCAATCATCACTCTCTTTCTGCGTGGTGATTCTTTAATTGAACGTCTGATAAAGGATTTAAAAGACAAATTTGAAATGATGTTGATGAAATTCCAAGCAAACGAACACAATTTTGGGCGGAGACATAAGATCAGCCGTAGGAATTACTTGGCGATATTTGTCATTTTCGCGATTTTCACAATTATGGCGGCGTTCGGGGCCCAATTATCCGCGGGCGAAGGCTACGTGATCGATGGCACTTTCACAATTGAATTAACGCCTGATGAAAACAACTTGCTTCCCGGGAGTCTGGTACCGAGCGACCTGTCTTTCATCAACCAGACTTCAAATCCAGTGGCAGTCATGTTCAATCTTGAACTGGTCAACGAGGATAATGAAAATGTCGCTGGGTTTTCCCTCGATTCGCTCGTTATCGCAGTTGGTGAAAACAAAACCCTTAGTTACAGTTTGCTTTTGCCCGAAAACGCCGAGGCCGGGACTTACACGGCAAGAGTTCGCGGTTATTTCGAAGTGAACGACATGTGGTATCCTCTCGAATCGTCCTACAAGTTCGACGTCCTTGACAGGGCCGCGGTGATTGGGCAAACCATCGTGATAGCGGTCGTTTTAATTGCCGCCGTTGCTGCCGCGATCGTGATCATCTCGAAAAAAAAGTTCTAGCCAAGAAGCCCGGCATTCCCCATCCTGGCCAAATCTTCTTTCAAAATCTTTTCCTTCGCAAGCAATTTCGGCAGGATAAGATCAAAAGCTGTTCTTTCATCGGGGATCACGCAAGCAGGTAGCCCAACTAGAGGTACATCGCCAAGATAGGCGAGCATCAGCATCGACCCCGGAAAAACCGGCACTCCTCTTGAAATGACTTCTGCGCCGCTTCTTCTTATCGCGCTCGCCGTCACGTCCCCGGCGTCGACCGCCATCCCTCCGCAAACCAGGATTATTTCATGGCCACGATTTTTGAACTCAAGAATTCTCCGTGATATCTCGCCTTCGTCGTCATAGATAAAAGTGGATTCATTTATCCCGAGCCCATAATCTCCGAGCTTTTTCTGCAGGACAGGCAAAAACGCGTCCTTTACCCTTCCTTCGTACACTTCCGTTCCCGTCACGATGACCCCGACCGATTTTATTCCAACCGGCTTGACGTCCAGAACCGGCTTTGCGAGAATCCGCTCGACATCCTCCATGCGTTCCTTCTCGACGCTCAGGGGGACGATCTTGACCGAGGCAATCACTTGGTTTTTCCTGACGGCCGAGCCGCCCGGGATGGTCGAGATTATGAATCCATCCTGCATATTGACGTTGCGAATCACATCCGCATCAACCTTCAGGATCCCGGGAGTTTTCGCTAGAATTGTCACCTTGCCGCTGTTCGGCGGCGCGCTGTGCGTGTTCTCACCCATGCTCGCGCGCGCCATCCTCAGGGCCGCCTCGTCCTCGTGGACCCCTTCGACGCCGCCATCCTCGACGTGGACGAAGTAGTCGCCCGAGTTCTTCAGCTTCTCGATGTCCTCGGGCCGCACGACGTGGCCGCGCTTGAACTGGACTGACTTCAGCTCCGGCCCGTACTGGACAACATCGTGCGCCTGCTTCTCCCCGACCGCATCCTCAACTTTTACCAGTCTCACCATTGCGACCACCATTCAAAGGACAATAGACTATTGTTCCGGCGATAAAAGCGATTACTTGACCGAACCAGCGTCATCGGTTTCAACCTCCGAGGCTGAAGTACGTACCGATGGCAACCAGTATCGCCCCGATCGTCAGCCTGACGTTTTTCTGCGAGAACCTGTGCGACCCGATGTAGCTCCCGATCTGGGCCGCGATGAACACGGCAGGTATCGCCATCATGAAAAGCGGGTTTATTGAGAGCGTCGCAAGTTTCGGAGCCCTGGCCAATAGACCCGAGACAGAGTTCAGGAGTATGAACACTGTGGTCGTGGAAGCGATGGTTTTCGGCTTCGCCGCGCCCAAGAAGACGAGCACCGGGGCGAGGTATATGCCGCCGCCAATCCCTGTGAGGCCGGCCGCGAGACCGATGGCTGCCCCTATGGCGACCCTAACTGGTATTTTCAGCTTCGCCCTCCGCACCTTGGCTGCTGAAAATAGCAACGTTGCCCCTCCAACTGCCAGCAAAATTCCGATCATGGCCTTCAATGTGCTGTTCGACACCTGGACGAGACCGCCGAGAAATGCGGCTGGAAGAGAACCCACCAGAAACCAGAGCAACTCGCGAGAAGCGTGGGGCTTCCATCTCAACAGAGAACTGGATGCCGAGAACAGGTTCATTATCAGGACGTAGAGAGAGGCCTGGGCAACCGGCGTCCCCGATAAAAGGAGTATGGCGAGGAAAAATGAACCTCCTGCAAAGCCGCCCATCGTGTATAGAACCGCGGCGGCCCCGAGAAGGAATACCGCCAGCAGGTCTACGAACACCACAAGACTTCACCAGTTGTAAATGCAAAATGGTTGATAAATGACTAATGTTGACTTAAATTGGTTAACAGGGCGGCTTGCATTAACCACATTGAGACAGGTTTTTGACGACTGCGCGCCATTTTGTCTTGGTTGCATGATTCGCGTGAAGGTTGCAGCGGCGAATAAATGGCAGGAGATCGAGTTCAGGGGAGAGATGCTCGTGAAGGACCTTCTGGAAACCCTGAAATATCACCCCGCCTCGGTTGCGCTCGTCAACCTGAACGGAATTCCCGTCGACGAAAACGCCAAATTGCATGACGGCGACGAAGTGATAATCGTGCCGACGTTCGGGGGCGGATGAGTGAAGAAAATCGTGAAAATTCCGAAAAAAATCGAAAAGGTACTTTCAAAGTCAAAAAAAGGCGCATGAAAATTTCGAGAGGGTGCCGCCTTCACACAAGCGCAGGTATGTAAGTCGATTGACGAGGCGAAGACGCCCGAGACGCGCGAGGAGATTTTGAATGCAATCAAATCCTGATTTAACGCAAGTTTTTTATCGTCAGAAAATGAAAAACAAATCGACGAGGCCAGGTTGCTTCCCAAGCTTACCGGCATTACCTCCACCACACTCTCGTCTGGAGCTGGGGCCAGGTTTTGGACACCCCGTTCAAGCGGTGGTTTCGCCAACCCGTCACAGCGTTTTTGAGTGTAGGTCCTTTATAAACAAGGAAATCTTGGGATGTTCCCGCAAGGAATTCGTTTTATATCCGGGCGGGATTTTAACACAGGGGCCGTGGGGTAGCTTGGTCTATCCTGCCAGCTTGGGGTCCTCGGCCAAAATGCTGGTGACTCGAGTTCAAATCTCGACGACCCCACCAGTGAAAACCATGAATCCGAGCGCTTTTTGAGCTTGTTTTAGGCAAATAAGGTGCCTAATTACTGCCCAAAATTGTCCAAAAATTAGTAAATAGTTAAATTAATAAATAGCTAAATAAAAAGACAATTGGTGCATGAAAATGTGGCCGGCAGAATGGGTTGCAAAACGATACTTCAGTTTGGACGGAACCTACAGCAGGAAGGTTGACAGGCTGAGCGCCTCGAAGCGCTGGGCGGTAGACAAGAATTACGCGAGTGTCGCCTTGCACGAGATGCGGAACTCCCTGCTTGTCGACAGGGTTGGCAAAGGGGAACACATGCTCGTACCGCCAGAAAAATGGATTCGTGTTCATTCATTTTTGGCAAGGGCACCGGAAATCAGCGAGCAGCTGGTGGAACTTTTGCGTGACTCTATGAATGAAATAGATAGCCTAATTTTTTATGGCTCCAGAACTTGGGGTGCGCCAGATAAGCTAAGCGACTGGGACTTCCTTATCGTGGTCCGTTCCAATAATGCCAAGGAGCGCATTATTTCGAGATTGTCATCAATTGAAAAAAGAGAGATGTTAGACGTCGAGGTACTAACTCCGCATGATTTGGAACGATTTTTAATAAAGGATCCAATTTTTCTTAAGATAATCAGTCAAAGTGGGCAACCCATAATCGATTCGGGGGCAATGGGGATTGTAAAAGTAGCACAAGTCACCACGAGACACATGGCTGTGGAGTTGCTCGCAGCCAAGGAGAGTATAATGAGCGGTATCAAGACTGCGGACGAAGGAAAGTTTGATCTTGCATGTTATCTGCTCGTCAGAGGTGCGCGGCGAACAATAGCGGCCGAACTTGCCATGGGAAATGACTTCTCGGACAAGGCTTTGGAAGAAAAGTTTATGGAACGGTTTTCAGAGTTCGAAGGGCTACGAGAAGTATGCAAAAAAGTTAGCTTAAAACAGCGAGCAGAAGTTAGCAGGGAAAGTGTGAAAAAATTGATGAAAAAAACAGTAATTGAATGGGAGAAAACGTTATTGGGGCTGCATAAAATTGGGAAAGAAAAATAAGATAAAAAAACCGGCGGCCTTGCTGGCCAAAAAGAAGGTGCACGAGCGCTATCTGAAGGAATTTTCCGGGCGCGTGCCGAATGAAGTTTTGAAACATTGGGGGAAAGAGGCCGAGCGGTTCAATCACGATATTGAAAAGTTGACCAAGAATCTTCCACAGAGTTATCTTGAAGAAATCGATCGGGTAAGCAATGCGGAAGTGGAGAAGCTTCTAAAGAAAAAACGAAAAGATTTTGGATAATGATACCAAAATTTGCCAAATTTTGCTAAAATATTGCTAACTAATGAAAGCGATTTTCATGCCCAAAACTGGCCCGCTATTTACCAATATTCTGCTTAAATCCAGCACACTAGTTCGAACGGAAGCCTGAAGCCAGACGGCCACACCAAAACCAAGTCTTTATTTGTTCAACAGTATTTTAAAAATGTGAAAATAATGGCAAAAAATAATTTGATAAAGAATTTGAGAGAGTTGGATGGTGGGCTCACATCACTCGCTGTAAACATTATTCTAGGATATATAGCTATCACTTTTATTACAACTTTGTCTATTTATGTGGGTGGGTTTATACCGGGAATATTTTGGATTATTGGAACCACACTCGGCCACTTCATTTACTTTAGATTTAGAACCAAACCACTTAACCCCTTAAACGTTTATGGTGCTAGACCACCCGAATACCCTGACAAAAAATTCTACAAGAGAGTTGACGAGTATATGAAATATGCTTGTCGTGGATATCGTCCCGAGCCAGTAATCGCTTTCTCATATGGCCTGATACTCGTGGGTATTATCCTATCTATCTCTCTACCAGTTTATCCCCCTCCGAATTTAGAAGCGATAGTAGCGATTTCAGCAGTCGGATTGACTGGTGATACAGTTCTTGTTGGTGGAATGCAAGTGTTTACGAAAGCTTCGAAGGCGATAGATTCGCACAAAATTTCAAAATTCTTTGGTGTGCCTGAAAGCGAATGGAAAGGTAAACGTAAAAAATAAGACAAATGTCAGACATGGAACCACTCCAAATTTTGGCTTACGACCCCAACGGCAACCAAATATGCGAGACGAGATAATTTGTCTATTGACAGAAAAGGGGAAGCATCTTTTGAAAGCGGTTAAGTAATCAAGTTATCCTTGTTATTTTGGCCTAACTCTCCAGAATTGGATTGTCGTGAAGTTTAACGGACTATCCAGAACTGGATAACCCTTCTATGTCTTCGAAACCTAGTTTTTGCGGTTTTTAATTTGTTCAAATCATCTTTCGTTCTTTCAATTCAAAGAGTAATGCATCAACTTCGTTTTTATTCGTCCAGACGATTTACGAAATTGTGGCTCGCTTTTTGATATTTTTGATAAGATGTCCTTCAAATCACGATACTTATGTCTGTAAAGTATTCTCGCTTTTCTGCGACCGACAGATCTCAATTTCAATAAAGATTCATTTTTTTGTATGTTTTTAGCTTTTGGTGAACCCCCAACCGAAAAAAATTTGAAGTTCT
>DYTO01000039.1 GCA_020725895.1 Candidatus Hadarchaeum sp.
TTCTGGGACGGCCGCTGGAGATGGAAGAGGAGTTGCAGCGGCGCAAGAAGAAGAGAAAGGCAAGGTAAAAACCCAAGGTGATTTTTAGGAGTTTTTGGGAGTTTCAGGCAATATTCTTGGTTTAAAAGTAACCTCCGCACAAATACGCGACGGGAAAATGGAAAAACTCAAAACTTTGGCAATCCTGGCAACGATTTCAATGGCATTGGCGCCAGCCGTGATTTTCGACATCGCCGGCGCGCAAGAGCAGCCACTGGAAAACAAAATCCATATCGAGAGGACTGCGATAGTCGAGCACGTTGTCGACGGTGACACGATTGTTCTGGAGGGAGGCGAGAAGATCAGGTTCGTCGGGATCAACACCCCGGAGACCTGGACAGACCCGCCTGAGGAAGGCGGCCTCGAGGCTAAGGAATTCCTGCAAAACGCATGCCCGGCGGGAACGGAAGTCGGCCTGAACGTCGACGACCTTGAGCCTAAGGATCACTACGGCAGGACTCTGGCGGTAGTTTATCTGGGGGAAGGAGGTTCATGGAAGAACATGAACGCCGAAATCCTTCAGAGGGGCCTTGCGGAGATCCTGTTCATACCGCCATCGGAATTCAACCCTTATGAATGGGTTTAGACGAGCAGGGAAATGGTGCCGGCGAGGAAAGCAAACAACCCCAGCCCCATCCCGATCTTGCAGCCGAGAGAGGCCACCCCCGCCCTTTTCGGCCCGGCGAGGATCGTCGCGCAAGCGGCCAGGAACGAGGCGATAGAGGGAACCAGCAGATAGAGGTAATAGTCCCCGAAAATTCCCTGGATGTAGGGGATGGGTGAGAGCATGATTGCCGCGAGAATGAAGACCACCGCCATGGCCGCCGCAACCCTATGCCCGTGCTCCAGCGGAAGAGTCTTGAAACCCATTTTTTTGTCGCCAGGCATGTCTTCTATGGCCTTGATCAGTTCCCTGCCCATCGTGGAAAGGGCGGCCATGAGGACCAGTATCAGCAGGGACATGGAGATAAGCGTGCCTGCCGCGTAGACTCTGGTGGACAGCCCACCGAAAAGGAAAGTCGAACCGACGAGATACCCTATCGAGATGTTCCCGGGCAAACCGCGTCGCTTGAAGAAACCCGAGTAAAGCACCAGGACCAGCGAGTTCAGGGCGGCCAGGAAGAAGCAATAAACGTTTACAAGCAATATCGAAAGCAATATCCCGGCGATGAATAGCGACTGGGCGGTCTTCAGAGCTCGGTCAGGGGCGATCCTTTTGGACGGTATCGGGCGGTCAGGCCTGTTGACCTTGTCTATTTCGCGGTCGAAGTAGTCATTTATGGCGTTCCCGCCTGCGGCCACTATCGCGGCCACGAAGAACGCGACAAGGTAGACGTGACCCGGCACCGTGGCGCCGCTCGCGGCTATTGCCCCGGCTATGACCACAGCGCCCCCTGATAAAGCGCAGTTGACCGGCCTCACGAGTTCCAAAACCGATGACCGCATTTTCCCACCGAATACTTCCGGTGACCCCTCTCCCCCCAATCGGCTTAAAACCATCTGTCAAACTCCTCAAGGAGAGTGAGAATCTGTCGGCCAAGGCAATGAATCAGGTCCCAGGAGAGGAAATAATAGGCTTTGAGGATACCCTCACCAACATAACAGAGAGAATACGCGAGAACGAGGGTAGGAGGAAGAGGGTGGCGGAGGCCCTGCAAGGCTTCAGGTGCATGTCAATCGGCGGGATTGGGGGAATAATCGAGCAATCCCTTGTAAACAGGGTCGAAATCGACCCGATGGCCGACTCCACCGTGGCCGGAGTGGACGGAGGGATGCTTGAGCAGCAGCTCCACGGCCTGGATTTGGTTATCGTGCGCGCCGTAGCGGCGATTTTCCACTACCGTGGCGGGGGGCTCGACTGGGTTAAGTACTTCCCCGGCGAAATCCCGTTCCCGAAACTGATAGACGTGGCCGAGCCTCTGGACGCCAAGGAGTTCGAGTTCCTTGCTGGCATGGAGAGGCAAATCACGGAGATAGAGGTCGCGATTGGAGCCGCGGAGGAGAATGTTGGCATGCTACTTCTGGACGGTTCCGTCGTGCCCCAGTACGTGGACAGGTTCCCGCGTAACCCGCTCCTACTGGACCGCTACCAGAAGCTGATCGGCGCTTACTCCACGCTATATCAAACGTGCCAGGAAAACGGTGTGCTCCTCGCGGGGGCGGTAAAGGACAGCCGCGGCGGAAGGTTCGTCGATGTCTTGCGGAAGAAGGTCCTGCCGGCTTTCGGCAATCTAGGGCTGGATGAAAAGGACCTCGCCATACTCGAGCGCTCGCGGGACACAGTCCTTCTGGATCACCTTTTGGGGGTCGGCGAGAGGACGCCTTCATTCACTTACGCGGAGGAGCCCGCGGCCTACGTCCTCCAGGACCTCGGGATTTGGGCGGCGAAGATCCACGCGTTCTACCTGAAGACCGTGCCGTTCGACAGGCCGTTGAGGGTCGAGTTCGTCGATTGCAGTCAGGGGGTCACGGAATCGGCGGACAGGATAGCCTCGAAAGTTTATGCTTTGGCGTCCAACCACGAGGCGTTCGGTTTGCCCTCCGTCCTGATCGAGGCGGATGCGAGGGCCAGGCTGGCGGAAGAGGAGCTTTGCATAGTCAGGGACAGCATATCGGACAGGCTTGGGCCTTCATCTCTGCTGGACCTGAGACGGGAGAGGCGGCCTTTCTAGGTGGAAGCATGGAGATAGGAACCGTTATCGCTAGTTTGGAGGGTCCTTCGCCGAGCAAGTTCAGTTTCGTGGTCACAGACGATGGGCGCAGCATCCCGGTCCGCTTGGGGCAGTTTGTCGAAGTCCAGACCGAGGAGGGCAACTTGATTGCTTTCGTCACTAACCTCGTCAAGACGAACAGGTACTTCATGCGCGTGGAGTCGGTCAGGGAGTATGAGAGGGGAGGGAAGTCGCTTTCATCGATATTCCCCGCGGACCGCTGGGAGTACTTGGTCGCCGAGGCGCAGTGCCTGGGCGTCAGGAGCGAAAACAGGCTTGAGAGGACCACTTTCCCGCCTTCGCCGGGGCAGAGGGTCTGCGAGGCGGAGCCAAACACACTCGTCGATTTCATCGGCCTGAGCAAGGACGGAGTTTCCCTCGGTGACCTGAGGCATCACAAGATTCCGGTTAACCTCGACCTGACGAGGCTTTTGCGAAAGCACCTGGCCGTGCTGGCGATGAGCGGCGCCGGAAAGTCGAACTTTGCATCCGTCCTGATCGAGGAGCTTCTCGCGAGAACTCCTGAGATCGGCCGCCCCGCGATAGTGATAGTCGACGTTCACGGGGAGTACAAGGGTCTGGCGAGCCTTTACCCGGACAAGGTAGAAGTCGTCAACGGAAACGACTTGAAGATAGGCGTGCCGAACATGAACGCTTACCAGTTCACAGAATTCCTGCCCGAGATTTCCGGGACACAGACGCGCGAGCTCCAGCGGATTCTCGAGGAACTTCGGGCGGAGATGCGCGCCGGGAACGGCCCGTTCGGGATGGACGAGCTCATCGCGCGCGTCGAGAAGGACGGGGGGATGCACAAGCAGCTCCAGCAGGCGTTGGTCGGCTGGCTCTACGAGTTGCGCGCTTTCGGGCTTTTCGACTGCGTGGACAAGCCCAGCTGGGAAGGAATGGTCAGGCCCGGGAAGGCGATCATAATCGATTTCAGCGACATGACGAACCTGCGCAAGAAGCAGATGCTGCTGGCTTATGCCGCGAGGAAGCTTTTCAACGCCAGGAAGAGGGGGAGGGTGCCGCCATTCGTCCTCTGCCTTGAGGAGGCGCACCAGTTCGTCCCTTCCGGGGAGTCGAAGACGGCCGCGATCGCCAGGCCGATAATCGAGACGATCGCCCGCGAGGGAAGAAAGTTCTACGCCTCGCTGATGCTCATCTCACAGAGGCCAGTGAGGCTTTCCACGACCGTTCTATCGCAGGCGAACACAAACATAATCCTGCGGGTCTCGAACCCCTATGACATCGAGCACATCAGGCAGTCGTCTGAGGCGATCACGGGCGACGTCGCGGACATGATTTCGTCGCTCCCGGTTGGCGAGGCTCTTGTCGTGGGCGAGGCGGTCAACCACCCGATTTTCGTGAAGATCAAGCGGAGGCGCTCAAAGGAGGCCGGGCGAGAGTCCGGGCTGCAGGAGGCCGCGCGGGAATTTGAAAGTAAAATGAACAGAAGCATCGAGGACGCGCGGGCGTTTCTTTGATTTATCTAACTTCTTCCACTTTCTTCTCTCCCCAGAGTTCACGGACTATTTTCACAACAAGTTTATAGTCCAACCTGAGGTTGTCAGCGATGTTGCTCGTATAAGTTACGTCTTTCTTCTTGATGTAGTCTAATATCTCTTGTTTTGCTTTTTGTTTTGGCATGTCTCTCAGTTTTACTACTTTTATTTTAGCCGTTTTTTCAAGTATAGGTGCCGCGACTTTTGGTCGAATCATTTCATCCGATTTATTATTTGCACATCTTTCGCATACCTTTTGTGCTTTATCGGCTATTTTGTTATCTCTCAATCGGGCTCGCGACCAGCAACAGCGTTTGCTTGCAGAGTTCTCGCACGATATCTGGCTGGAAGACGCGTTCTTTGAAATATTCTCGCAGGACCGGAACAATGTTCCAAAGCAGATACTCGAACTCCAGCCCAGATTCCCCGCCGTTTCCCGCGCAAGCCCCCCCTCCGTTGAACTCGTTTGCCACATCCTTGAAGGATCCGCCGTTTTCCAGGCACTCGCAAGTCTTTTCGCCCACTTCAGCGGCCAAACTCTGATAATAGTTCAGAATCCCCTTGTAGGACCGCCAGTCGCTTGGCGCAGCAACGCTCCTCAAAGCGCGCACTTCGAAGCAATCCTGCAACCTCTCGGCCGTCCCACCGTCCAGGCTGAGGAACGGGACTTTCAGGTGTGTCGCCAGGAGCATCCCGCGCAGGTCCGTGAGGGGAACCTCGCGCTCAACCTCGAAAAGCAGCCTCCTCGAAAGCTCGTCCAAGTGCTCGGGAAGCGACACCGCGAGTATTTTCCCGTCGCGCACGAACTGGCTCACGAGGCTGTAGCTGATCGCATGCCCCCTGACCGAGATCAGCTTGTCCCGTGCGAGCCAGGAGTATGTCGTTGAAGGGATGTAGAGCTCGCCACCGTTCGTCATTTTCCTCGCGAACTCGAAACTTTCCCTGTCTCCTAGAACGCTGACATCACAAACTTCTCCAAATCTCATTCTTTTCACCTCCGTTCAGCTTATTGGCGCGCCGGGTGTGGGATTCGAACCCACGAATACCAAGTGTAGGTCCATTCAGTCGACACCTGAGCCCATTGCCAAGCTCTGGCACCCCGGCATCGCGCCGAAAATTTTTAATAATGAGATTGACTAACATTAATTTGCCAAGTGTAGGTCTACTCAGCTGACACCTGAGTCTTTTTTTATTTTCATTTTTCTGATTTTTCATTTTTCTCGCTAGCCATTTGCGCGGAGGCGATATTTAAAGGAAGAAATTGGCCATTATTTAAGATGAAAACGTGAAAAAACTGAAAATATCCTGTTCGGGCTTCGAGGTCGAGGCAGAGATGCTGGAGGGCGAGACGCCGAAAACTTGCGAGGCTATCGGGCAGGCGCTACCTTTCGATGCGGAAGCTGAGATCTGGAAGGAGGAGGTCTACTTCGAGATCCCAGTCAGGATTTCATCAGAGGCGCCAACGCCAAAAACCACCGCAGGCGACATTTCATACTGGCCCGAAGGCCCCGGCTTCTGTATCTTCTTCGGAAAATCTCAACCCATCAGCCCGATAACGACGTTCGCGAAGATAAGAAGCGGGATCGAGAAATTCAGGAAGGTCAATTCAGGCGACAGGATAAGAGTCGAACGCCTCAAATGACATCTGTGATTTTTGCAAGCCTTTCCGCGGCGCCCCTGTTCAGCCCGATATCGAGGATCGTGTACCTGTCTGGCCTTATCTTGTGCGCAATTGCCAAAGCTTTGACGATGTATTTCTCATCAATCCCGAGTTCCTCGGCGTTGGTCGGCGCCCCGATGGTCCTCAAGGCGTTTTGAATCCCCTTCCAATCCTCACCTTGTAGGTATGCCATCATTATCGCCCCTACTCCACACTGTTCCCCGTGGAGGGCGGGCTTCGGCGCGATCTGGTCTAGGGCATGGCTGAAGAGGTGTTCGGCGCCGCTCGCCGGCCTGCTGCTGCCTGCAATCGCCATAGCGACGCTGCTTGAGATCAATGATTTGACGACTTTCCTGACGCTCTCCTCGCTGTGCTCTTTTATGATTGCCGCATTGCCGATCACGAGTTTTGCGCTCACCAGTGAGAGAGTTGCCGCGTACTCGCTGTACGGTTCGCCCTTCAACTTTTGGGCCAACTGCCAGTCCTTCACGGCAGTGAGATTCGATACCAGGTCTCCGCAGCCGGCGGCGAGAAGCTTGTGCGGGGCCTGTTTGATCACAAGGGTGTCGGCGATTATCGCCATAGGCGCGTGCGTCTCTATAGAAGTCGGTTTTTTGCCCCCCTTGATGGATGCCATCGAGGAGGCGATCCCGTCGTGCGAAGCCGATGTCGGGACCGAGATGAAAGGTTTCCCCAACTGGAAAGCAGCGAGTTTAGCGACATCGATTGCGCGTCCACCGCCGACGCCGACAAAAACGTCGCATTTTTTACCCATTATCTCCTTGACTTTTTCCACGGTCGCGAGATCGGCCTCATCTATAAGAAAGTTGGCAGTCTTGTAATTCTCGTTCCTGAGCTGCCTCTCGACGTCCCTCCCGGCGACATCGTAAGTCTTCTTGTCCGCGACAACAATAGCATTCTTCCCGCAGCACAACCTCTGGCTGACGTCCCCGACCTTCCGTACCACCTTCGGGCCCATCCAGACCTCCCGCGGGAGCCGTATCAACTTCTGGCCTTTCACATGCCTCACTGCATCAACTATCTCGGTAAAGTTTAAATACAACGGTCGGTTAGCTGTTATTGCTGCTTGATCTGCGGCATTTTATGCGAGGTATGGACTTGAACGATGAAAAAATCAAACATTTGAAAGGTACGACTACAGTTGGGATAGTCTGCAAAAACGGCGTTGTCCTTGCGACGGACAGCCGCGCGACAGCAGGCTACTTGGTCGCGAGCAAGGAGGCCAGGAAAATATATCCGATAACTGAAAGCATAGCATTCACAACGGCGGGAGGGGTCGCGGACACCCAGCGCCTGGTGGACCTCATGCGCGCGGAGTCCGGGTATTATTTCACCCACGAGGGGAAGCCTATCAGCGTCGCCTCATGCGCAAGGCTTTTGGCGAACATAATGAACACATACTCCTACCTCCCATTCATAGCGAACATCATCGTCGGCGGGGTTGAGGAATCCGGCCCGCGGCTGTTCTTCCTCGACATCGACGGCGGGCTGACGGAGGAGAAGATGGTTTCGACGGGTTCCGGGTCGCCTGTCGCTTACGGCGTTCTTGAAAACGATTTCAAGCCAGACTTATCGACCGAGGAAGCGGTGCCGATAGCAGTGAAGGCCGTGAGGACCGCGATGAAGCGCGATATTGCGACCGGAAACGAAGTGATGGTCGCAACGATAACCAAGAAAGGATACAAGGAGCTCACGCCGAGCGAAATCAAGAAACTTGCCTGATAATTCAGAATAACAAAGGTTGTGCAAATGGTTACCGAGGATTTGCTGAAGGAGATAAAGCGAATAGTTAAGGAGACGAGCTTTGCCGACTCAGTTGCAGATATCGACTTCGAGGGGCCGAGGGTCGTTCTCTACTGCCACAAGCTGGACCTTTTGACAGATAACGGCGAGGCGATAAAGGACCTTGCCAAACGCATCAGGAAGAGGATAATCCTGCGCCCCGATCCGAAGATACTCACGGACCAAAAGCAGGCTGAGAAGGTGATCAGGGACTTCATCCCGGAAGATGCAGGCGTCACCGACATAGTTTTCAGCGAGGACGTCGGCGAGGTCACCATCGAGGCGGAGAAACCGGGCGTCGCGATCGGAAAGGAGGGTGCCTTGCTCAGGGAGCTGATGTACAAGATAAGGTGGACCCCTCGCGTGGTGCGTGCACCGCCGATAAGGTCGGATCTAGTGAGGAACATCCGGCTTTCGATGATCCACGCGGGCGAGGACAGGAGGAACATCCTGAAGAAAATAGGCCGGAGAATCCACCGTCTGAAGACTGCAAAGGGCGATTGGGTCAGGCTTACATGTCTCGGCGGAGCAAGGGAGGTCGGGCGCTCATGCCACATCCTGCAGACGCCGGAAAGCAAGATAATGCTCGATTGCGGCGTTAACGTCGCGTCCGAGGACCGGGCGTTCCCGCACCTGGAGGTCCCCGAGGCGGGTCTGGAAAACTTGGACGCCGTTATTCTCAGCCATGCGCACCTTGACCACTGCGGTTACATCCCG
>DYTO01000010.1:0-29471 GCA_020725895.1 Candidatus Hadarchaeum sp.
CCAGTGGAGCGTCGTGGAATCCTGGGCAGGGACCATCAACATAGTAAACCAGTGGCAATCCGTCGAGTCGTGGAGTTCATTGATAACAGCATACAACCAGTGGTGGGCCGTTGAGACGTGGTCCGGCACGATAGGCGCGACCCCCATGACCTGGCAGTTGGTCGAGAGTTGGGACGGCACGATCACGATGACGAATGGGTGGAGCCAAGTTGATATGTGGTCCGGGACGTTGGATTCCCCGGTATCGCTATGGCAGGAAGTCGAGGGCTGGGCCGGGACGCTCGATGGTCTATCCTACTGGAGAAATGTCGAGAACTGGTCGGCAACGATAAGTGTGGTCAGCGTCTGGTCGCTCGTCGAGTCGTGGACCGGGACGATTTCAGCGCCCCAGACGGCCAATTGGCAGATGGTCGAGATTTGGATGGGAACCATCTCCGCGCCAATCATCTCCAGCTGGGCGACTGTGGAAAGTTGGGCAGGTTCCTTGAATGTCGTTTCTCAATGGGTCGTTGTCGAATCCTGGGCCGGAACGATCACAGCCACAATCCCCGCGCCGACTCTCTTCTCGCTGGCGAACGGGACGAACACCCAGAACACGACGCCGACGTTCCAGTGGGAAAACGCACAAGCGCACGACAACTTCAACCTCCAAATCTCCCTCAACGCCGATTTTTCATCCCCGACGATAGACAACGCGGAGATAACGGACAATTCATTCACGCCGTCAAGCGCATTGGCAGACGGCCTTTATTACTGGCGGCTCCGCATGTTCAGGTCAGACGAGAACTCCGTCTGGTCGGATAACTGGACAATCAGGATAGACACCACGGCCCCGGCACAGCCCACTCTGGCATGGCCTGTTGAAGGTGAGAACATCAACGACAACACGCCGAACCTGGACTGGGATGCCCCGGCCGAGAACTCCCTCCCGCTGGTTTACCGCATCCAGGTGGCCACAGACCAGTACTTCAGCGACGTGGTCGCCGAGGCTTCCTGGAGCGTTTACGACGACAACTGGGAGGTGACGCCGGACCTCGCCGACAACGTTTACTACTGGCGCGTGGCGGCAAGGGACAACTCCGACGACCCGGGCAACTCGGGCCTCTTCGCCTCATACAGGACTTTCAGGATAGACACGGTCGCCCCGGACACGCCGACGCTGATGGCGCCGGAAAACGGGAGCTGGAACGTAACCTCGCCCACATTCTTCTGGACTGCCGTGAGCGACAACGCCCTGCCGGTGGTCTACAACCTGGAGATCGCATATGACAACGACTTCTCGCAGATCGTCGAGAATGTCCTGACGACTTCGGACAACGCCACAGCGACTCTGGCTGTCGGAACCTATTGGTGGAGGGTGAAGTCGATGGACAACGCCGGGAATGTCAGCGCTTGGGCGGAGAACATTTGGCTGAGGGTCGAGAACACCCCGCCCCCGCAAGTCAGCCTTTACTCGCCGGACAACAACTGGGACACCGAAAACCTGACGTTATACCTGGTTTGGGTGGATGCCACCGACGCAGATTCAGGTGTGGACAACTACTGGATACAGATAGACAACGACGATGATTTCTCATCGCTGCTGCACGAGAACTCCGCGGTGCCGGTCGCTGAAAACACATATGTGTACACGTTCCCTGGTCTTGGCCGGTACTACTGGCGCGTGAGGGCGGTCGACAATGTCGGGAACATCGGCGATTGGTCCGACGGTTGGAACTTTAGAGGTAGCGCGTGGGCTGTGGTCGAGGCCTGGAGCGCGGCCATCACCACGACGTCGGGCTGGCAATTGGTCGAGAGTTGGAACGGGACGATTAACACTGCACCGGCTTGGCAGGTAGTCGAGAGCTGGACGGGCACCATTACCGCACTTCAGACGTCGGGCTGGCAATTGGTCGAGAGTTGGTCGGGAACGGCCGTCAGTGTCGCGTCTTCGTTGCAGTTGGTCGAGGCGTGGGATGGGACCGTGACGGCGAACGTGCTTGGCCCGACATTGGTCTCTCCAACCAGCGGCACGAACAGCAGCAACCCGACATTCACTTTCGAATGGGAGAACGTCACATTGGCGGACAACTATCAGATCCAGGTTGACAACGACAACGATTATGCAGACGTGGTCCTGGACAACGTGCTCACGGACAACTTCATCCAGGCAACTCTTGAGAACGACAACCTGTACCGCTGGAGGGTCAGGGCGAGCGTTTACGGTGCGGTCGGCGAGTGGTCGGAGAACTGGACTTTCAGGATTGACAGGGTCATGCCGGACTCGCCAACGCCCGTTTCCCCGGACGATGGTCAGAACTGTGGCACATCGCAGCCGTTGATAGATTGGAATGCCCCCGCCGAGAACTCGCTGCCGCTCACATATTACGCGGAGGTGGCGACCGATTCGTTGTTTACAAACGTTGTGGATAACTCAGGTTGGATTTCGAACAGCTACTGGTTCCCCTCGCCGCTCCAGGATGGCGTTTATTACTGGTATGTGAAGGCGGAGGACAACGTCGGGCTCAGGGGACCGTATTCCACCACAAGGTCGGTCAGAGTCGACACTTTGGGCCCGGCCGGTCCGACGCCGCTCTACCCGGCAAACATCAACACGGACAACACCAAGCCAATGTTCCAGTGGACCGCACCTTCCGAGAACTCCTACCCGCTGAAGTACTTGGTGAACGTTCTGGACAGCTCGATGTCGCTTTACTTGCAGTCTGGCTGGATAACGGACGAGAACTGGGTGCCGTCCACGGAGCTGGCGAACGATATATACTACTGGAAGGTAGAGGCAGTGGACAACGCGAACAACAACGGCGAAAACTCGACGCAGTATACTTTCAGGGTCGACACCACCCCGCCGAACGAGCCAGTGTTGTCCATGTCGATAAACAACGACAACACGAACGACAACACGCCGAACCTGGACTGGGCCGCGGTAACTCTGGACAACATCGGGAATGCGGAGGGCAGCACCCCGCTATTCTACTTCGTTTACCTCAGCGACGACCCGAACTTTGCATATGACAATTACACGTCAGGCTGGATCTCCGACGACAACTGGATTACTCCGGAGCTGGAGGACGGGATGTGGTACTGGAGGGTCAGCGCCAAGGACAATGCCGCGCAACTCGGCGACAACTCCAACAGGTACGATTTCAGGGTCGACATCCTGCCGCCCGAAAACGTTTCCCTGATCACGCCAGAAAACGTTGCGGTCGAGAACGACAACACGCCGAACCTGGACTGGTCGGGGGCGGACGACAACTCGCTTGTGGTCATCTACAGGGCGGTGGTTTCGGTCTGGGAGAATTTCGCTGAAAACTACGCGGACAGCGGGTGGATCGGGAACGACGAGTGGGAAGTGACATCGGAACTATTGGACAATGATTACTACTGGAAGGTCCAGGCGATGGACAACGCAGGAAACCTTTACGAGACGGCCACGTGGCAGTTCAGGGTCGAGAACTCCGTTCCCTACACGCCGGTGCTCGTTTCGCCAGCGGACGCGGCTTGGGTGACTGACAGCACCCCGGCGCTAGACTGGGACGGGTCCTGGGACATATCGCAACCGGTGACTTACTACGTCTGGATCTCGACGGACAACACTTTCGAGAATTTGGTCTTGGAATCGGGATATTTGACGGATGAGAACTGGGAGGTTTCCTCAGAATTGGGCGAAAACACGTTCTACCACTGGACGGTTTCGGCCACGGACAACAACGGCAAGACGAGCGAGAATTCCGAGATAAGGTCATTCATAATCGACACGGGGATACCCCCGCAGCTCGTCCCATACGCGCCAGAAAACCACGCCACATTCAACAGCCTTACGGTCGATTTCAGGTGGTACACGATCGATGACAATTCAGGAAGAATATACACGGTCCAGATAGACGACGAGCCGACTTTCACATCACCCTACACAGAATTCGACAACACTTCTGTCACCCCATACTACAACACTTTCTCGAGCACAGGTCGCTACTACTGGCGGATCAGGGCGGAGGACGGGGCAGGTAACGTGGGGCCCTGGTCGGACGAGTACCAGGTGTACATCGGAAGATGGCAAACGGTCGAGAGCTGGAATGGCACGATTTCGGCCCCCGCGACTGGAAAGCAGCTGGTTGAATCGTGGACGGGAACGCTGGTCGGCGCGGTGAGCTGGCAGACGATCGAGGCCTGGAGCGGGATCGTCAGAGTGAACTCTTACTGGCAATCGGTCGATGGCTGGAGCGGTTCCGTTGGAACAGGCACGGCCTTCATGTGGAACCTGTACGAGATATGGAACAGTTGCACGATAACCGTCACCGTGATACCGGTACCGACGCCTGCTTCCCCGGCCAACGGCGCAAGCTTCGTAAACGCGATGCCGACGTTCGGGTGGGAAAACACGAGGGAAGCGGACAACTTCCGCATCCAGATAGACAACAACTCAGATTTCCTGTCGCCGGAGCTGGTGGTCGACAACCTCACAGTAAACGATTTCACGCCCGAAACTCTGGAAGATTTCACGCCCGATACTCTGGAAGGATCCACTTACTACTGGCACGTGCAGATGTTCAGAAATGAAGAAAACTCGGACTGGTCGACCACGCGGAGCGTGAAAGTGAAATCTCTTAAGATGTTCTACGAAGTGGAATCCTGGTCGGTAAATATCGAAATCCCGATCAAAACGAGCACGGCGATAATCGTCCTTGGGGCCCCGGCGCAGCCGAGATGGGCCCTGGTCGAGAGCAGGAGCGCGGCAATCCAGGCCTGGTCCGCCGGGGTAGGCGCGACCGAAAACACGGGATACATCGCGCCCGGCTCAAGCAAAACCATCGACTTGCAAGGCAAGGTCACCAGCATCTCAACCCTAAACATAACCGTCAGTTCCGAGGCGACCGATTCGTCGGTCGGCGACATAAGCGTGAATGTCGAAGAGTTCTCGAGGCCTCCGACAGGCGTGGCTTCGCCACCCGACAGGGCGTACTACTACTTCAACCTGAACTTGGAGGGGATAAGCCAGTCGGACTTGGGTTCCGTGGAGATAATCTTCAAAGTCCCGAAGTCGTGGGTGGCAAGCGAAAACATAGAGCCGAGCACCGTCCGGCTGTACAGACTTTCAGACTCATGGAACGAGATTTCTAGCAGGCCGGTCAGCGACAGCAGCGACGGTTACTACTATTACAAGGCAACGACCACTCAGACCAGCCTGTTCTCGATAGTCGGATCGCAGAAGATGATCACGCCCCAGCCGCCCGTCATCGGAGCGCCAATACCTAACATAGGGACCGCCTCGCCACCCCCTGTGCCTCTCTTGCTGTTCGCTGTGCTGGGAGCGGTAGGCGTCGGCGCCGGAATAGCCTATTACAGGAACACGTGGTCTTACAGGTACGGCGTGATGGAGAAGCAGTTCGAAGAGGTGTCGAGGGGCCTCAGGCGGAAGGGCACCAGGTTGAAGATGAAGTCGATATCGAGGCGCCTCAGCAAGACCCAGAAGATGGACGTGGCCAGGCTGACGCGCCAGCTGATAGAAACGCCTCTGATGTCGCGCAGCGTCCTGCCCACCAAGAAGGGAATGACCAAACCGGAGAAGTTGGCGATCGAAAGGCTCGGGAAATTCATAGCGGAGCGCAGGAAGAAGGCGTCCCCGGGGTTGTCGGAGAGCAGGAAGATGGCGAGAGTGCCGGAGAGCGGGAGGATAGGGAAGATACAGAGGCAAATCACAAAGGAGGAGGCGTTCGCGCTCCACAGGCTCGAGAGGTTCATGACCAAGAGGAGGGAGGCTGCCCCGATTGCGAAAGTTCTGGTCAAAAAACCTGAAAAGCTGGCGCCCGTGAAGGTTTCAAAGAAGGCGGCGAAGTCCAAGAAGAAGATTCCGAAGCGAAAGAAGTGATAATTATTTCTTCATCCTTTCGATGACGGCATCCGCGAGCCTTTCGAACTCTTTCGCGGCTTTTGAGCGCGGGTAATACCGGATCACCGGGATGCCCGCGGCGGTAGCCTCCCTGACCTTCTTGTCCTCCGGGATGACGCCTATGACGGGCCATCCCAGAGCCTTCCTTATCTCGCTCATAGGCAGCTCGAAGGGGTCCCCCGCGACCCTGTTCACCACGACCCCAAGGATCGGGACTTTGTACCGTTCGGCGGCGCGAAATGTCTTCAGGGTGCTCGCGATAGTGGGCACGTACGGGTCGGTGACGATTATTATCTCGTTGCAGGCTTTCATCGCGGCAACGACCTCGCCGCCGATTCCGGGCGCCGAGTCGACCAGGATTATCTTGAACTTTTTCCTCAGCGGGCTTATGAGCTCGCGGAGGTCCACGAGCCTGACCTCGTCCTCGTATGCTATCGAGCCGAAGATCCCTTTCACGCCCTGGACTTCCAGGATCGCGTCCTCGATCGGCATCTCGTTCGCTATCGCGTCGTGGACGGTTATTTTAGGGGTCAGTTCACCGAAGTGGAGCCCGAGGTTCGGCGCGCCTAGGTTAGCGTCGACGGTCAGAACTCTTGCGCCCCACTTTTCTGTGAGCCCCATGGCCAGGTTGGCGGTCGTGGTGGTCTTGCCGACGCCCCCCTTGCACGAGAAGACCCCGATGACGCGGGCTTGGCGTGGCTTGATGTCGATGCCGTGCTCTTTGGCAGGCTTCAGCAACGTTGCCAACTGGTGCTTTTTCGGCTCCATTCGGGAATTTTTTTGCTTCAGGATATCTCCATTCGTCCCTTGGATGTGGGGAAATATAAGTGCAAGGCCGGCATCGAAAATCAGGCGCGGTAGTAGGCGACCCCGATGACGATTCCATGAAGCTCGCCGCCGACTAGGTAATTGTCGTTCTCGGCCGCCCCGTCTCCCTTTGTCCTGAACGAGCCGCCGACGGCTTCAACTACCCTGTGGGCCAGGTTCTCCCCCGAGGTAGGCGACCGGTAGAATATGATGTCGCCCGCCTTGAGCTCGTAAGAGTTGGCCTCGACCCACATCACGGTGTCGTTCTCGTTGATCGTCCCGCCCATGTCCCAGTTGCCGGCGACCGTGAAGTTGACCTCCATGGCCACGAGCGCGTCGTAACCCCGGAAGAGCTGGGTCTGGTCGTCGATGAGTCCTGAAAGAGGCTCGCGCTTGAGGTAGTTTGTCAATGAGAAGACCCACGTGAACACCAGTGCCCCGAGAAGGGCGATTACGGCGATTTTCTTCATTTCTTCACTATTCATTGTCAATCACCGATCTGCGTCACCGTCATCGCGACGTTGTCGATAAGTATCCCCTCGCCCTTTTGGAGCGAGTAGCCCTGGCCGTTGTTGTCCCAGACGACGTTCAGGCGCATGAACCCGCTGTTCGTGTCGTATCCCTCGTTCTCGAATAGGTACTCAAGGTCGTCCGGCGCATTTCCGTACGGGATGTTGAACGCGCCGCTGACCCCCATCCAGACGTCTATGTTGTCCTTGCGCAGGTACGCGATGTTGTCCGGAGCCTTTACCCTCACCGCGACGACGATGTCGAAGAGGTTGTCATGCGTCACCAATACCGTCTGGCCGCTTTCGGTTATCACAGCGTCCACCGCGTCCTGCTGGTCGGAGAGGTCCTGGAGTGGGTCGTACTTGCCGTACCTGGCGATGTAAATGTTTTCGAAGCCCGTCTCCTGGAGCGGCGGCACCGCGAGCATGTTTCGCCTGCTCACGAAGTCGAAGACCGGGCCCATTAGCCTGGCCTCTTTCGTCGGGGCCGGTTCAGGCGGGGCCGCGGGTGGCCACATCAGCGCCACGACGGCGAGAACCGCCACGATGATCGGGACCAAGACCTTGTACCGCTTTCTCAGCCACCGTTTGAGCATCGTGCCCCTCGTTATCTTGAATGCAGGTTCCGCCATTTCCAACACCTCAGGGGTAATGCCACCCCGTCGAAGATTTGAACAGCGTTCCTATAACGAGCCCGTGCAGTTCGTTTTCCCCGATTGTCCACTTGTCGCTTTCGTCGTTGCCGTCGCCCTGCGTCAGGACCCCCTCCGGCCTGTAGGCGATCACCCTGTGGGCCACAAGCGGCCGGTCCGGCGCGCTAGTCATCGTGAACAGAATTATGTCTCCGATCTCGATGTTTTCGATGTTCTCCGCGACCCAAAGTATTTCGTCGTTTGTCGTGTACGTCGGCGCCATGCTGGCCCCGTTGATCAGAACGTGCCCTATGCGGTTGTCAAGAAAGGCGGGATAGCCCCTGAAAATGGACGTCCAGTTGTTTATCCCGGGCGGGAACTCCACATTTTCGATGTTTCCAGTCGGCGCGACCTTTACGCTCGAGGGCGCCACGGCCACGCTAGGGATCAGCAGCATCGCCAGGGCGGCGATTGCAATCGTCTTCGAATCCGTATTTACCACTAGAACAAGTGAAAATGAAAAAAGAAAAAGGTTTGGGTTCAGCGGGCGTAGCTAAACCCTTTACTTCCATCCCCAGACTGACAGTTCAGTCAACGATACAGATTGACCGGCGCGGATTGACCATCCGTTCCCGTAGTTGTCGCTGATTACGTTGAAGCGGATGTAACCTGTAGTCGAACCGTAGTTGTCGTTGTCGAAGCAGAACTCGTGCTCAGGCAGAGTGTCGGTGTTTTCGGATACTGTGAACTCGCCGCTTCCGGTGATCACTCCGTATGCGTTATCGATAGTGGCGTATGCCATGTTGTCTGGTGAGTACATGAACCCAACCAACACTATCTTGAACGGTGTTTCGTAAGCTATGTTCTGTGTCTGATTGTTGTCCGTAAACGTCGCGAGTATATCTACTTGGTTAGCTGGGTCTGATGCGTTCTTATTGTTCTCCCAAGCCGCTGGTGCGTTCTTCATGAGGAAGACGTTCTCGATACCGATGTTGTCACCAGTCCTTGCGAAAGCCGTTGTGGTCAGCACTGCTTCTGCACCGCTAGTGTCGATGCCGATTTCAACGTTACCGACCGAACTCCATGCACCCGATGTCGTTGGAGTTGTTGTTGTTGTTGCCGCTGGCTGTGAGAGAGCCCATGCACCTAGACCCGCTGCAATTACGATTACAACTGTCGCCGCAACCCATTGTAGACGTCCTGACATTCCTTTATTCACCTCCTTTTTTTCACTTCTAAGACGTGGTGCCCCCACTGCTCCAGGCGAGTAGTCCAATCTGGCCTTGCACCTGGGGCATTCTTTCGGGTTAGGGACCTTTGGTTCCCATCCATATCCACAGCGAGAGCACTTCATACGTACTAAAGTCGTTTTTGGACCCTTATAAAGGTGATTGGGAACATACTATTATGATGATATTTTGGTGTCCGGAATCTATTATGATGACATATCTTTCAAAAAATACCCTTTGAAATTCTACCATGATATCAGATTATCGCCGCGGAATCTATTATGATGTAACTGAAAAATGGTCCAAATCATAATAGACTCATAATAGGAAAGGGATCCGAGGCTTTCCCATCATATACGCCCCTGCTCGATCGAGCCCCAGCCGCTCTGGTGGTACTCCACGCGGACGCTGCCGCTGGTCCCGCTCGGGATGAGTTCTGGGGCCAGGTTATGCAACTCGCGGACGCTGAACACGCCTTCCGAAACAACGATATCTTCGGATAGGACGGTGTTGTCGTTCACCTTCACGCTCACGGACCACGTGCCGGCAGGCAGTTTGATGCTGTAATTGCCGAGTTCTCCGCTAGTTGCCGTGTAAACATCGTTGTCCTTCTGGGCGGTGACGACTCCGCCGATCAGGCGGTAGTCGCGGGTGTCCCCGGCGAACAAATAGCCGGCTATTCCGGAGTTTAGACCGGAGTTACCTTGAGGGGGGGTCACCGAAGACGGGAGGAGAATGTAAGCGGAAGCCGCGAGAAGCCCTATGAAGAGTATCGAAACTACCGCCAAATTTTTGCGTGGATTCTTAGGCGCGCTGGGGGCCCGGGCCTGTTTCGGCTTTTCAGGCTGCTTTGGCGGGGCAGGCGCGGGCGCCGGTGCCGCAGGTTTTTCCGTCGGGATTGGCGTCGACATACCTAACAAATCACATTCTTGCATCGTGGTATTAATGGTTTTGGTGGAAGGGCACGATTTAAGGCGAATTGGGGCTAATTATCCTGTTGGCATGAAACTGATAACCGTTACAGAAGGGCAAACGAGGCTGGAAGTCCCGAATCCGGACGAGTTCCGCACGAAGGCCGGCGATTACGTCCCATCGCTTGCCGAGGTGTTTTACAACCCCCGGATGGAGCTGAACAGGGACATCTCGGTCTCGGCCGCGCATGTCTCGGCGAAGAGGCTCGGCAGCCTCTGGGCCTGTGACCCCCTTTCGGGCGTCGGGGCGAGGGGAGTGAGGTACGCCATGGAGGTAAGCGGGATTTCAGAAATACTGGCAAACGATCGTTCGCCAAGGGCCGCGGAGTTGATTTCACGCAACGTGGAGATGAACGGCGTCGGGAATCTCGTTCAAGTCCAAAAAAAGGACGCCAACGTCATCCTCCACGAAAACAAGGGGAGGTTCAACTTCATCGACCTGGACCCGTTTGGCTCGCCGGCGCCCTTCCTCGAGGCGGCATGCGCGGCAATCAGCAGAAAAGGAGTTCTGGCGGCCACGGCAACCGACACCGCGCCGCTCTGCGGCTCCCAGGAACTTTCTTGCGTCAGGAGGTACGGCGCCCGCCCGCTGAAAACCGAGTACTGCCGCGAACTCGGCGTCAGGATTTTGATAGGTTTTGCTCAAAGGGTTGCCGGAAAACACGATTTGGCCCTGGTGCCCATCCTTTCGCACGCAACCCAGCACTATTTCAGGGTTTGCTTCTCCGCGGAGCACGGCGCAAAGAAGTCAGACGAGGTTTTAAGGAACATCGGCCACGTTTCCCACTGTTTCAAGTGCGGCAGGAGGGTGGTTTCGAGAGGCGTTGCTTCGGTTTTGCCAGATTTCTGCAAGTGCGGGAACGGCCTCTCGCACGCCGGCCCCCTGTGGATCGGCTCTCTCGCCGATTCGGATTTCGTAAAGGATGTTATCGTGGACGTCGCGAACAGATCCTTCCGCCTGGGTTTTCATGAAGTGTCGCTTTTGAGCCTTTGCGCGGAGGAGTCGGCCGGCCCCCCGACGTTCTACAACGTCAACGAGCTGTCGAGCACGTTGAAAAAACCGCCGCCGAGGATGGACATTTTGGAGGAAAAAGTGGAGGAAGCGGGATTCTTCTTCTCGCGAACTCATTTTTCGGGGAGCGGCTTCAGAACCGACGCGCCGTTCGAGGAAATTGAAAAAACGTTCATTTCGGTGCCACGTTAACATTTGGCATTTGGGTTTTTTCGCGGCCACGCTTCCTTTCTGGCGAGCTCCTTCACCTTGTCGAAATCGCGATCGTCAGAGATCATCGTGTGAACTCCGTTAGTCAGGGCGCACGCAGCGTGTATCGCATCTCTTGGGGCCAGCTCGTATTTTTCAATCAACCCGTGGGCAAACAGAATTTCATCGACACCCACAGGCAATATCGATAGATTGGGCATTTCAAGCAATGTTTTGCTAGCCCGGAGCGCGGCGTCGAAACCGCGATATTTTTTGACCACCCAGAAAAACTCGTCGTAAGTGAGCGATGAGGTGGCCGCCGTCTTCTCGCCTCGCTGGATCCTGTTTAGAATTGCTCGCGCGTCTTCGCCCGGTTTATCGGCACGAAGGAATGCCGTCAGAAAAACGTTCGCATCCAAGTAAATCATTCGTATCTTTCCCTGTGCCTCTCCTCGATTTCTTCTTCGGATTCATGTGACTTCAGATGTACAGTTTTGCCCGATTTCGCGATTTGTTCGGCGATTTTGACGATGTCTACCTCTGTTTTACTCAGCAGAATTTTTTCGTCTAGCAATTCAAAAACCACCTTGGATCCGGGCCCTATACCGATAGCTTTCCTGAACGGTTTAGGTATTACGACCTGCCCCTTTGGCCCAACCTTCATTTCCTCTTTTATTTTGGCCATTTCTAACCTCAGGTTATACTAGAGTATAACTTCTATTTATACTTTGGGGGGCCCCTCCGGCTAAAAACGCGCAATTTTTGATTCAGTCGAGATTATCTTCGATATCTCCGCGGGCAATATCCCGCGGTTGGCCGATGTCACCTCGAACAGCCGCACATCCCGCCTGGATTTCACATCTCCTATGAAACCGCCCGACGCACGCTTGTGCACCGCGGCCAAAACCGGCTTCTGTGAATCCAAAGCTTTTTTCACGAGGCGTTTGAAAACATCGCTGTTAATCTCCATCGGGGCGATCTCGTCGATTACCACGACGTCCGCCTTCTCGAGCGCCCGCCCGATAGCCAGTTCCGCCATCTCGTTGACGTTATTCACATTAACCACGTATTTCCCGACCATCGGCCCCGAAGGCTGGCGAACGTTCGCCAGCACCCGCTCCTCCCCCGTCGCCACGTCGACCATCTTGAAACCCACCCTTTCCCCGCCAAGCCTGACTTCAGGGCAGTACAGGCCCCCCACGCTCAGGCCCATCTTTTCCAGGATTTCAACAGTTTCTCTCACAACAGAACTCTTGCCGCTCCCGGGCGCGCCCGTGACGAGGAAGTTCTTGGCCATCAAGACCACAATGCCGCCAGTGAGGTTAAATTTGTCCGGGCGCGACTAAAGCGACAGCACGAGAATGACGTCCAGCTTGTCCGTCAGCTGGAATTCGGCCTTTGCCAGCTCCTCCGCGACCTCGTCGGACACTTCAATCACATAAATCACGTCGGTATCGTACTTTGCAACGTTCGCGTTCAGCGCGTTGCTGACCACCGTCTCGCCATAGTTGTTCAAGGAGATCGCCGCCGCGTCAGTGCTTCCCGACGCCGCAGCTTTCAACGTTTCCCAAACGTTCATGGTGTACGTTTGGGCGGTCGAGCTGCCGACAGCCCTTGACCAGGCCACGCTTCCGAGAGAACTGTCAGAGTACACCACGTACGCAACGCCGGCGTTGCTGAACAGCAAAGAGGTGTTTTCCAAAGTCTTGTCGTAAACGTAAACCTTCACGGTATTGTTCTCCTTTATCGACATCGTCCTTTCGAGGGTGTCCTTGACCGGTATCTGGACGGTCGCTTCCCCGATCTTCAACGTCCTCAAAACGGTCCAGTCGAACGCGCCGATGTACGCAGTGGTGTTATCCATCGCCTGGAACTCGCCGTACAGGGGGTCCCCGATTGTGACGCTGACCCTGGTCCCGGTGAGCCCCGCCACGACAGCGGTGTGGAGTTCCCTCCATCTGGACGTCGCCGTGGTGTTGAATTCGCCGTCCTGGTAGCTCGTCAGCCCGTCTATCGAGGTTATCGCGTTTATCGCCGTCTCGAGCTCGCTCTTCAATGTCACCAGGATCGTCGACTGGGTTTTTCCGGAGATGTTGTCATATGAGTAGTAAATGCCGTCGGCCGCGGTGTTGGCGAGCGTCAGCAGCTCCTTCCTCTTCTGCTCCCTCGCGATGGCAGAGTTCATCTCAGCCACTATCGAGTTGACCGCGGCCGTGGACCCCGCCGACTTGATTTGCGTCCTGTACGAGGATGCGGCCGCCATCGCCGCGGTAGTGCTCAAGTTTTCGAGCGTCGAGACCTTCGTTTGGGCCGAAGTCTTTGAAGCTTCAAGCGCCTCGGCAGACGGTTTGAGAATTGCGAAGTATGCCGCGCCGGCGATTATGGCTCCGATTATAAGAAAGACGACCGCGGCGCCCAACACAGGACGGATATCGATTTTCTTTTTCGGTATGTTATCACGACCCAAAATAGGTGAATTTCCAGGCATATAAAAACTTCGTCAAGCGCGGAGTTGAAATGGTGGACCCAGCGGGATTTGAATTCGCGCAACGTTGAGTTTCCTCAGCATCGTCCCGCGACCCCTCGCCTGCGAAGCGAGTGCTTTCGGCTCGGGTTAGGCCCGATCTACCGCTGAGCTATGGGCCCACCAACCGTTACTAAGAGATATCTCGTTTAATACTTGCTGAAGTTTCAATGATTTCAATTCGTGTGCATTTCGCCCAACATAGTCGGTCCATATGCGGACTATGAAGCACGAATATACGCTGCCAAAGCCGGAGTGTGTTTCGCATATAATAGACGCTTTCATACCAAGCCCCACTGTTAATTGGGCAATAGAATTGGCCAAAACTTTTGAAGCGGTCCAAATTACAACAGAAAAACTTGTTCTCCATTCGCGCCTTACATGACCATCGCTATCTATCAACCCAGCCAACACTCCAAACGTGAACTCCTTTTTTACAGCACATAGTAAGAGTCGCTTTCGTGGAGCCGCGTTTTCAATCTCATATTTCGTATATTGTTTCAAAAAATTATACAATCCCTTCGATGAGACACGCAAATTTAATCTATTCTCCTCGATTGTAACCCACGGGTTTGAACCAGCTTTGGACAAAATAGCATTCAAAAATTTGGCAATGGGTTTCTCAGTTTTTGCGTTAAGGACGAATTTCGTGATGTATGAATAATACTTGTACCTAAAATTTGAGCAGCCATCACCAACAAAAAATCCTACCAGATAGCCTTTTCCCCATTCAGATAATTTTCTTTCATCAAATTTCCCCATCTTACGACAGAATCCGCGGACATGATAGTAAACTGTCGCTTTAGGAAGTCCAAATTTTTTACTTAACTGCCGTAGAGACAAACCACTTTGGGCTTCTTTAATAATTTTTTCCTTTAATATTTTGTTGAGTCTTTTCATGTACCCCCCACAAACGAGATACATATGTGGGTTCAAGCGCTTTATGGACACGGGGCACCGAAAGTATTGTTCAAACCCACATATTCAGGCAGAGCCGGAGGCGCAACCCCCGGAGGCGCAACCCCCGGAGCCGTAACCGCCGCGCACAGACCCGTTTTCCTCAATCACCTAGTGATCCGGCAAGCCGATGCCAACGTACTCGCACAGGTTGTCCGAATACTCCTTCGCCAACCCGCCGTTCGGATAGGAACGCCCGATGATCTTCTTAAGCCTGTTCAGACGCATCCAGTCCGGGCTGATCGAATAGCACTTGCCCTTGCATCCGCGCAGATTCAGGTGGGAAAGCCATGTTTCCTTGGCGCATCCGTTGCCGTTTTCAGAGAATATGTCCGCTCCCTTGATCGGCGCCATCATTTCGGAGTTTTCCTTGATCCACTGGAGCCGCTCCATGATCGTCGTCACGATTGCCACCTCCATTTAGTCGGTTCGGCAAACTTCGCAGGTGTTTTCACGGAAAACATGTGAAGGACATTTGTCGAGTGTGTGACGGGTGCGCAGACATAGTTTTCTTCGGAATCGATCTCCACGACGTTGAGGACCCGCTCAAGGCGCTTGTGAACGCCAGGAATATGCTCAAGCCCGGCGGGCGGCTGATAGACCTGGATTGGAAAAAGGAGCCGATGGAAATAGGCCCGCCGATCGAGATAAGGTTCACGGAGGAGCAAGCATCAGAGTTCATCCGAAAAGCTGGGTTCGAAATCAAAGAAATCAAAGATTCTGGCGCGTACCATTACAGGATAACGGCGAAAAAGAAGGGTTAACTCACGCCGCCGTTTTTCCTATCTCTGCAAGCCTTCAGGAAGTACTCGTGCAACCAAGTTTCAGTTGTGAGTTCCGGATGGAAGGCTACCGCAATCATGTTTTCCTGTTTCGCGGCAATTATTTTACCATTGAACTCTGCCAGGACCTCTGCGCCCCCCCAGACCCGTTTTATCGCAGGTGCGCGTATGAAAACTCCCCTGACATTTTTAGCGTTCATCTTTGGAATCTCAAGGTCCGCCTCGAATGACTCCCTCTGCCCCCCGAAAGCGTTCCTCGTTATCTCGATGTCCATCAGCTCCAGAAGCGGCTGTCTCGTCCGCTCAACCTGCTCGTCGCCATGTTTCGCAAGGACTATCATCCCAGCACAGGTCCCCAATATCGGCAGCCCGTCGCGGCCGAGCTTCTGCACTGCGTCGAAAATCCCGACCTTCTTCATCAGCTTCCCGATTGTCGTGCTTTCCCCACCGGGGATTATTATCCCGTCAACATTTTCGAGGTCTTTCGCCCGCCCGACCCAGACGACGTTACCTGAAATGCCGAGCTTCTTCATGGCCGTTTTCGTGATCTCGATGTGCTCGCTCACGGCACCCTGCAAACCAATAACTCCGATCCTCATGTTACCAAAATCCTTGAGGGGCCTCCATATCTTTAACCCTTCCGTTTGAAGCGGTCAACTTTTTAAGAAAGTCGTCCAACCTGATAGGGATTTGATGTTAGGCTACGGTGGAAAGATTTTGGAAGTGGACATTTCGGAAAAGGCCTTCAAGTCGAGGGAGCTTCCCGAGAATCTCGCAAAGGCGTTCATAGGAGGCAGGGGCCTTGGTGCGGCGCTTCTGTATAAGGAACTCAAGCCCGGCACAGACCCGCTCTCTAAAAATAACCCGCTTATATTCGCCACAGGCCCGGCGACCGGGACCCCGCTCCCCGTCTGCGCGAGGTGGGAGGCAGTCACCAAATCCCCGCTCACGGGAACTTACCTCTGCTCTAACGCGGGCTGCTTTTTCGGAACGTACATGAAGCGGGCCGGTTTCGACGTGATGATTATCCGGGGCAAGTCGAAAAACCCGACGTGGCTCCACGTGACAGAGAGCGGGCCCCATTTCAACGATGCAGGGCCTCTATGGGGCAAGAACACGGAGGAGACCGAGGCTTCGATCAGGCGTGACCTGAAAGAGCGGAAACTTGGAATCGTTTCGATAGGACAGGCAGGCGAAAACCTGGTGAAATTCGCTACGGCTCAGAACGACATGCTTTTCGGGGCAAGGAACGGCTCGCTCGGGAGGGGGGGAATAGGCGCTGTGATGGGCGCAAAGAACCTGAAAGCGGTTTCAGTGATCGGGTTCCAGGAAATCGAGGTGGTGGACACCGAGGGTTTCCACAATTTCCACCATGAGCTCGCGGCAGATGTGAAAACGAACGCCAAAGTCCTCAACTTCACAAATTACGGGACGCCACAGTTCGTCGGACCGGTGAACGAGGCAAAGTTGTGGCCGACAAGGAACTTCAAGCAGGGCTCATTCGAAGGTGCGGAGAAAATCGACGCGCACGCGATGAAGGAGCAGATAGTGAAGCACAACACCGCCTGCTATGCTTGCACGGTTTCGAGCGGCAAGTACAGCTCGATAGACAAAGGCCCATACGCAGGGACCGCTGTGGACGGACCGGAGTACGAAACGATATGGAGTTTCGGGGCGGATTGCGGGGTCGACAGGCTGGACGCGATTTCTGCGGCGAACAAGTTGTGCGACCTCTACGGGCTCGACACGATTTCGACCGGGAACGTCATCGGGTTCGCGATGGAGTGTTTCGAGCGGGGACTTTTAGAAATGGACGGAATCGATCTAAAGTTCGGGAATCACGAGTCTTTCATTCCGATGATAAAGAAAATCGCCTTCAGGGAGGGGGTCGGGGATCTCCTCGCCGAGGGCGTGAGGGAAGCCGCGCGCAAGATAGGGAGAGGCTCTGAAAAGTTCGCGATGCACGTCAAGGGCATGGAGCTGCCGGCCTACGACCCCCGCGGCGCCTGGGGAATGGCACTGGCCTATGCCACGTCATGCCGCGGTGGCTGCCATTTGAAAGCCTGGACGATTGGCGCGGAAATACTGGACAAGAAATACGACAGGTTTTCGACAGAGGGCAAGGCCAAGCTGGTGTCCGACATGCAGAATGCGCGAGCAGTCGTGGATTCCTTGGGTGTCTGCGTCTTCGGGACGCGGGCTATCGGGAACGAGGAGATGGTAAAGATACTCGCGACAGTTGCAGGGTGGAACCTGAACGTCTCGGACCTTTTGAGGATAGGCGAGAGGATTTACAGCGTCGAGCGGGCGATCGCCGTGCGCGATGGGATATCGAGGAAGGACGACACTTTCCCGCAAAGGATTTTCGAGGAGCCGCTGCCGGAGTTCAAGGACAGGAAGTTCACGAAGAGGGACCTGGACAGGATGCTCGACGAATATTATTCAATCCGTGGATGGGACAAGGACGGGAAGCCGAAAAAGGAAAAGCTGAAAGAGCTGGAAGTGCCAGGACTTTTGGAGGGAAAGGATTGAAGAAAAAGCGACTGTTTGGCACGAGAGGAATAAGGGGCCCTATTGACGTCAAGGTAAAGCCGGAGCTCCTGCTCAACATGGGGTTCGCGATTGCGGAATATGTGGAAGGAGGGGACGTCGTCGTCGGCCGGGACGCCAGGACTTCGGGTGAGATGCTGAACAACGCTTTCACGGCGGGGCTCCTCGCGGGAGGGAGCAACGCGATACAGATTGGGATCGCGCCGGCGCCTTGCGTGGCTTTCACGGCGAGGGAGCTCGGGGCGAAGGCAGGGGCGATCATCACCGCATCACACAACCCGCCCCCCGACAACGGGATAACATTCTACCACGGCGACGGGACCGAGTTCATCTCTGACGACGAGATCGCGGTCGAGGAGATCCTGTTCGACAAGCAGCCGAAGAGGGCCCCCTGGGATTCGATGGGCAAAATCGCGAATCACGAGGCGATTAGGCCCTACATCGACGCGATAAAAAAACAGGTCAAGATAGAGAAAAAGCTGAAAATAGTCGTCGACTGCGCAAACGGGGCGGCGTCGAACGTCACGCCGATATTGTTGAGGGAGCTCGGCTGCAGCGTCACGACGATAAACTCCCACCTGGACGGACACTTCCCGGGCCGCCACGCCGAGCCGCAGCCGTGGAACTTGGGCGACATCATGCGCGTGGTCGGCGAGGTGGGCGCGGATTTCGGTCTTGCACACGACGGCGACGCGGACAGGGTCGCGGCGATAGACGAGAAGGGCAATTTCATAAAGCACGATGCGCTGATCGCCCTTTTCGCGGGGCTGGCAGTCGAGAAGAACGGCGGCGGGACGGTCGTGACAAGCATAAACACATCCACGTGCATAGACGCCGTTGTCGAGAAGGCGGGCGGCACAACTTTCAGGACCGGGCTGGGCCGGTTCACGGAGGAGATGCTCAGACACAACGCGTGCTTCGCCGGCGAGCCAGGGAAGCTCGTTTTCAAGGACTTTGGGATATGGGCTGACGGGATACTCGCGTCTGCAAAGCTCGCGGAGCTGGTGGCGAAAGAAGGCAAGAAGATTTCCGAGGTATTCAGGGAAAGGGTCCCGGATTACCACATGTTCCACCAGGACCTCGCCTGCCCGGACGAGAAGAAGCAGAAATTCATGAGCGCGATGAGGGAGAACATCATGGCGAAGGTAGGGAACATCAAGGACACGCTCGAAGTCGACGGCCTCAGGATAAACAGGAACGACGGCAGCTGGGTCTTGGTGCGCGTTTCCGGGACGGAGCCGAAGGCGAGAGTAGTAGTCGAGGCCAGGACGCCCGAGGAGCTAAAGCGCTTGAAGGAAATCGCGTTGGACGAGGTCCAGAAGTTTTTCAAACAATGATTTTATAGTCCTGCGGGAGATTTATTTACGAGGTGAAAAGTTGGTTAAAGCATATAGTTTGGTTTCAGCGGAGCCGGGAAAGACCTCGGAAGTTTTTGCGAAGATAAGGGCTGTCGAGGGAGTGAAGTCAACCGAGGCGGTCGCTGGGCCGTACGACATAGTTGCACGGATAGAGGTCGACTCGCTGGAGAAACTCACGAAGATAGTCTTCGGAGACATCCGCGGCATCCCGGGCGTTACGAACACGACTACTTTGATTGTGGTTGAGTTGTGATGGTGCCCGAGGTCATAGGCCTCGTCGGACTCCAGGGTTCCGGCAAGACCGAGGTAGCGAAAGCGCTTGCAGAATTCGATGTTCCTTTCGTCAGGATGGGTGATGTCGTCTGGGAGGAACTCAAGAGGAGGGGGCAGGAGATTACGGAGGGAAACGTGGCGAAGCTCGCGAACGAGCTGCGGCAGAAGGAAGGGTTTTCGGCGATAGCCAAGCGATGCGTCCCGCTCGCCCTCGAGAGGGGAAAGGGAAAAGTCGCAGTCATAATCGACGGAATCAGGGGGATTGCCGAAGTCGAGGAGTTCAGGAAGGCGTTTGGGAATAAATTCCATCTCTGGTCCGTAATCGCGAGCGAAGAGACGCGTTTTACCAGGATTGCGTCGCGCGGACGCGCAGATGACGCAGTCAGTCGCGAAAAGTTCCGCGAGAAGGACAAAAGGGAGATGGGCTGGGGGCTCGAAGATGCGCTTGAAAACGCGGACGTGAAATTGGAGAACGAGAGCACAGTCGAGGACCTCCGCCAGAAGTCGGTTGAAGTTTTCAAAAGGATGGTTGGAAATGTTGAGGCTAAGGGTGGAAGCTGAGGTCTGGCCGACCGAATCGATCGAAAAGGTTGAAAAAGCGGTCAAGAACATTTTCCCGAACATTGATATTTCTATTTCAGGCGGGAAACTAGTTGGCGAGTCCACGGACGTCCAGGTACTGAAGAAGTTCCACCTTGCATTGAGAATTCAGAGGGTGCTCGATGCCGCGCGCTCGGTCATGTTCAACGGCATGAGCGGCAGTCGGGTTGTAATTAATCTGAACAAGCAGGCGGCGTTCGTAGGGAAAGTCAGCTTTGTGGAAGGAGAGACACCGCTGGGGCCGATAACGGCTACTTTTGAGGCTCTCGATATCGAATGTTTAATCGATTACCTTGCCCCGCGCACGATAGATGGGCGGCCTGTGGAAGAGAGAGACTATCACTGATTAGAAAAATATCGCGCCGATTATCGCGCCCAGAAGGAAATAGCATATGGCGTTGTATCCCTCCAGCAAAAATATTTTCTTTATCGCTCGCGTATCCTTCCCGCGGAAATAACTCCAGACGCCGCGCCCCCTGAGCATCAGGTAGAGTTCCGGTGGCCCTGCGATTGCAAAAGCCAGTAGAACGAGAGGGACCGACATAAAAAATCCAGCGAAAGCGCCTAAGACTACTCCTGCAGGGAGATAGCCGATCCATCGTTCAAGCATCCCGTAAATCTTGTGCTTTCGTGGCACAGGCGCCCCAAGTGACTCATAATATTTTACAATCTTCGGAAGGGCAAAGACGTCCACTATCGGGAGCTGCCAGAACAACACTCTCTTCATCAAAATAATTCAGGACGCAGTATTTTTGTCTGTTGGGAAATCTTTGGCGCTTGGGATAAAATTTTATCCTACCTGGTTAGAGAATATTCGGGTCGGCAATGACGAGAAGAGGGTTACGTGATTATAGATGAACGAGACCTCCAGTCTGAGCCGCCCTACCTCTTCAGAGGTATCTCGATCTCCATGAAGTCGTGCGCCACCACGGTGTTCGGGAATATTTTTCTTGCCTGTTCTAGCAGCTCGGTGTCTTCCTTGTACCTTGGGCTTATGTGGACAAGCGCCAGCTGTCGGACTCCCGCGCGCCTGGCTATCTCCGCGGCCCCGCCGGGCGTAGAATGCTTGTTCTCCTCGGCCTTGTCCAAGAGTTCGTCCGAGAGCGTCGCCTCGTGAATGAGGACGTCGGCGCCGTTCGCGAGTTCGACGAGATTTTCACTCGGTCTGGTGTCCCCGGAATAGACTATTTTCCTCCCGCGCCTTTCGGCCTCGATCACGTCTCGGGGGTGGACGACTCGCCCATCGGGGAGTTTGACGGATCTCCCTGATTTCAGCTTTGAAAAATCTGGCCCCGGCTTCACCCCCAGCTTCAGGGCTTTTTCAACGTTCATTTTTCCAGCGCGTTTTCCCTCGACGAGCGCGTATGCCAGCTCCGGGACGGGGTGGTCCGGCTCCGAAGCGATGATCCTGTACCCTTTTCTTTGGACCTCCTCGCCCGGCCTGAGCTCTTTTATCGAGACATCGAACGTAAGAGTGTAGTGAGGGATTTTCAGGTATCTCTCGATGAGGTCCTTCTCCCCTGCCGGGCAGTAGATCTCAAGTGGCCTTTCTCGGCCCATCAAAGACATCGTCTGGACGAGGCCCGCAAGCCCGAGGAAATGGTCGCCGTGCAAGTGTGTTATGAATATCGCATCGACCTTGAGTGGGCTGATGTGCGCCATCGCCATCTGCCTTTGGGTCCCCTCGCCGCAGTCGAATAGGAGCAGCTCCTTGTCCAGCTTGATCGCGATCGCCGGCAGGCTTCTCTTCGCGGTCGGGATGCTCCCAGTCGTCCCCAGGAAAGTTATTTTCATGGCACCAAAAACAAAATGTTCTAGGACCTTAAATGCGAATCACTTTTGATTCCCTTTTATGGGCGGGTTTTCATTTTTTCTTGTTTATAAGCAACATCCGCGCAAATTCTTGGCGGGGCAAATGGAGAAGTCTGAAAATGCGAACGTTCGCATACCCAACGAATTTTGCTGGCATAGGGGCACCTGACGAACAGATTGGAACATATCGATTGCGAACGTTCGCATTCTGTCTCAAAACTGTGCTTTCGCAGGCTGCCAAAAATACATCATTTTTTCCTGAAAACGTAGATGTTCCTTGTGAGGCTGCGGTGCACCCTCTGCTCGTGTTTTTCTATCACCCTGAGCTCGGTCTTCCTGGCCAGTTTTTCCAGGTCGACGTCGCCCGGGGACGTTATGCACATGTAGCCCTTCTTTCTGAGAACGGAGGCCATCGAAGGCAAAGCCCCTCTATACATCTCATTTATTTCGGCGCCGGCGGTTGTTGCCTGCCGCCCGTATGGCGGGTCTGTGGCTATCGCATCGACCTCAAGTGCCGGCAGCTTTCTTGCGTCCCCCACCATGAGCTGGAAGTCCTTCAGGCCGACAGTCTCGATGTTTTTCCTCGCCCCCTCTATCATTTCGCGGTCGATGTCGATGCCTATGACTTTCGCGCCGATCATCCCCGCCTCCAGCAATATCCCGCCGACACCGCAGAACGGGTCCAGGAAATTCCCGTTGCGCGGGGTCCTAGCGAGGTTCACAAGCGTGCGGCCAAGGGTCGGCGAGAGAGTGCTCGGGTGGAAAACCATCCTTTTGCTCGGCCGTCTTTTCTTGAACTGTCCCCTGTCGACCTCGGCCCGCGTGACCCCGATGACACATTTTTCTCCCGAAAGGACGCAAAGCAGCTCGATATCCGGCCTTTCCAGGTCCACTTGGAAATCAACCTCTTCCGCGATCGCCCCGGCAAGCTCTTGCGCGAGTTCCTGAGTGTTGATGTACGCGGCGCTCCTTTTGACGCGTTTGACTCTGACAGCGAAAGTTTTTGGATGCGGCAGGAGTTCCGGGATGTCCGTGCTGCTCACGGCCTCCAGGATTTCTCCCCTGGTCGCCCGCGTCGTGCAGAGGTAGAGACATATCTTGTGCGTCATCGCGAGCCTCGACGCCAGAATTTGCGGGTTTGCCTTCGTTTCGGCGACCAGCACCTGGTCGAGCTGCTCGAGGACCTTGAAAGCCCTGTGCTCAGCTTTCATCGCGGCCATGACTTCCGCTGCCGGCAGGGTCGAGTGTTCGCCAGAAAGCAGAAACATTAGATGTTCCATGCGAATGACCTAGCCGAGCGAGTGGGCTATGAGAGGCGCGACCGAGACAAGGCTGACTTTCTTTTCGATCGTGTCGGTCGCGATTATTTTGACGACGCCGGCGGCCGCGAGGTTCTTTTCGGCACCCCCGGCCAGAACCGCGTGCGTGCAAGCTGCGTAGACTTTCCTCGCCCCCTGTCTCTTCAGTATCTTCGTGGCTTCCACGACGGTCCCGCCCGTGCTGATGATATCGTCAACTATGACCACGTCCCGCCCCCTAACGTCGAGGGACTTCGGGGTCATGACGACTTTCGTCGGCGTCAACCTCCTCTTTTCGAGGTAATCGGCGTCCGCGCCCATTTTCGAGGCCACGATCTGCGCGCGGTTTTCAGAACCCTGGTCGCCGCCAAGGACAACCGGGTTTTTCAGCTTCATTTTCTTCAGGCATATCCCTAGCAAGGGCATGGCAGTGAGGTTCCTCAGAGGTATTGAAAAGTCCCTCTTGCTCTTGCTTTCGTGAACGTCGACAGTGATCAACTCGTCCGCGCCAGCCCTTGCAATCAGCTTCGAAACGGTCTTGATGCTGACCGCCTCGCCAGGCTTGAATCGCTTGTCCTGGCGCGCGTAGGCGAGGTATGGGACAACGGCAGTCACCTTTCTCGCGCCGAGGTTTTTCGTCAGGTCCAACATGAATAGCAATTCCATCAAATTGTCGTTCTGCGGGGCGCATGTCGACTGCACGACAAGAACGTGCTTTTGTTTCACTTCGCCAGGCAGCCGGATGTAGATCTCCCCGTCAGGGAATCTCTTTGTTTCGGGGATTATCAGTTCACTTTTCAGCTCTTTCGCCAGGCGGGAGGCGAGTTTTTGCGATACCGATCCTGCGACCACTATCAAGCGTTCACACTCACGATTTCTTCCCGTTCGCTTCTTAAATATCTGCGCGGCGGCAAACGATTTATTGAAAGCCGCCGAGAATTGTATGTCTCCCATGTTGCCGGTATTCAGGCCAGACGCGGCGGATGTTTTGAAGGACGATAAGGCAAGGAAGTCCCTGAAGCGCTATTTTGCGGCAACGGAGGGCGATCTTCCGGCGAGGTTCCAGGTCTGCAAACTGGTCGACGTCAAGGCGGACCTGTCTGCGGATGACGAGGAGCTTTGGGCGGCACACGAGAGCGGACTGAAGAAGTTCCGGGGGATGCTTTCGAAAGTGGATGAAGGGGAGGTCAAGTTGGAGGGCGTGAAAAAACCGAAAATATCCCTTCTTGACCTGAAGATTGAACTCGCCAAAAGAGTACTGAGGTACTGCTATTTCTGCGAACGGCGTTGCATGGTTGACAGGTCGGCCGGGAAAATTGGAGTATGCGGCGTCGGGGAAAAACCGCGCGTGGCCTCGGAGTTCATGCACTACGGGGAGGAGCCCGAGCTAGTCCCGAGCTACACGATTTTCTTCAACGGCTGCACCTTCAAGTGCGTCTTCTGCCAGAACTGGGACATTTCACAGCACGCCAAAGGCGGCGTCGAGGCTTCCGCGGAATCGCTGGCGGGGATGATGGAGAATGCGCACAAGCAGAGGGCGAGGAACATCAATTGGGTCGGTGGTGACCCGACGCCAAATCTCCACGCGATACTCCAGGCATTGAAAGAGTGCAAGGTCAGCATCCCGAGCGTTTGGAACTCGAACATGTACCTCTCGACTGAGGCGATGAAGCTCCTTTTCGGGACGCAGGACGTCTACCTCACGGATTTCAAGTACGGGAAGGGCGAATGCGCGGCGAGACTTTCGAAGGTCCCGCGATATTTCGAGGTGGTCGCCCGCAACCACAGGCTGGCGTCCGCCGACTCTGAGCTGATAATCAGGCACCTGGTCATGCCGGGCCACATCGAGTGCTGCAGCCGCGCAATCCTCGAATGGATCTCGGAGAACCTCGGCCCGATGGTGAGGGTGAACATAATGGATCAGTACAGGGTTTGTTATGAGGCGACGGAATTCGAGGAAATAAGCCGCCGTTTGTCAACAGGGGAGTTTACAAATGTCCTGGAAATAGCGGACGAAGTCGGGCTCGAAAATTACATCATTTGAGTCTTTTATCGAAAGTTTATTAATTGAAAATCATATTGTAATTATAAGGGGTCCGGTGAACAAAAAAACTCACAAAAGTAGAGAAAGACGCACAAAATTCTTGCGCGCTCTGAAACCTGAGAAAGAACCAGGCATAGAAATCAAGCCCAGGAAAGCGATTATCATCGGAGTTTTCTCCTGCAAGGGTGGCGTGGGGAAGACAACAACCGCAGCCAATCTGAGCACATGCTTGCATAATGCCTTGGATGGCGGCGTTTTGGTCGTCGATGCAAACTTGACCGCCCCGAATTTGGGACTTCACTTCGGTGAGATGAACCCAAAGAACACGATACACGACGTTCTGACAAACAAAATACCGATTGAAAAAGCGATAACAAAATGCGATGGGCTGCATGCCCTGCTAGGATCCATAGCTTTTGGGGAGGATGTTCACTCAGTGGACCTAAGAAGTCATCTCGACATTTTGAGGTCGAGCTACAAGGTCATAATTCTGGATTCCGCTCCAGGCGTGGGACCAGAAGTAGTATCTGCGATGAAGGCCTGCGACGAGGTCATCATCGTCACAAACCCCTACATCCCAACGGTCGCAAGCACAATCAAGACATTCGGGGCAGCGGAGCGCTACAAAATCTCGGTGATCGGCACCATTGTCAACCAGATCAGGGGCGAACCCTTTGAGCTCAGGATGGAGGACGTTAGGAAGGCGTTGGGCTGGCCAATACTCGCAGCAATCCCGGAGGATTCGAAAGTTAGGGAAGCCACAAGTGTCGGGGTCCCGGTCGTTCGCCATGCTCCAGACTCTCCTGCGGCGAAAAGATTTTTGAAACTATGCGATTCGGTCCTTGATCACATAGGAAAAATGTAGTGACTATCTTTTCATCCAGTATTCCCGCGCTATCTTTTCCAGTCTTTCATATGCTTCATTTTCCATTTTGCTCAATTTCTTGCTCCCCTCATTTTTCTCCTCTTTTCTTTAGCAATTTTCTCGAGCCGTCTCAAAGCGGCAGTTTCCTCTCTGCTGGCCGCGTGGTAATCTCTTCGCGTTTTTACCATGGGTTTCCCTATGCGCCGATACGTTGGGCGCTTAACAGTCTTCTCAAGCTTCTTCAACATCCTTGTCTGACTAGTTATTTTCAAGTAAAGATAGGCCGACACTATCCCTAATCCAACCCCAATTGCGATTAGCACCAAGAACAAGGGGGGAAGTGATGGCGCTGGAATGATGGGGATTGTCCCCGATGGCGCGAGAAGTTCCTTCTTCTGCCCAGTCGCCGCGAACAGCGAGAATACCCCAGAAGTCGCCTCATAGTACAGATATTCGTTGTCTGAATACAGAAGAACAGTCGGCAAGTTCTCCCACTGATTGTCGACCCACATGAGTAATTGTATAGTGTTCTCATCAACATTTTCCTGTTCGAGCGAAGTTTTTGAAATCCTGAATTCGATTTTTGCAGATCCAATATTTTCTGAAGCAACGTTTGTTGTTATCAAGAGGTAACAGAATACTGGGTTTTCTGAAATTGTGCTTTGTTCAGGCGTACCAGCCAATTCTTCTGGAGTTATTTCCAGGACCTTGACTTCCACATCCGAAATGTCTTGTTTGGCCGTTATCGTTATCTTAAGTATCGGGAGATTCTCATCGGTGAAGTCGGCTGCCGCGTTTTCTCCAGTCGGGATTTGGCCAATATTTTCTGATGGAACAGAAACCTTGTACACGAAAATCCTGTTTTCAGACCACCCACCGACATTGCCGGCACCGTCGGCCGCCCTTACCCGCCAGAAGTAAGTACCCTCTGAAAGAGCTTCCCCGGAGGTTGGTGAATATGATGCTTCTGCAAGACTCGTTTTCGTCAAAATTGGCGTACCAAAGTCAGCGTTGTTGTCGACAACGAGTTCGTAGAATACGCCGGTCAAGTCGTTTTCATACGACCAGTTTAAGACAGGTGTGCTAGTTTCAATCATAATCTTGTCAGCCGGTGAAATCAAAGTTATCTGAGGTACTGTCAGGTCCACGCCAAACTTTGCGTCAGCCACAGTTGGTGTTGCTTCTATCTTGCCGTCGTTGTCAGTTGCAATGCCGTAAACTTCATAGTGCCCTTCACCAGATGGGGCACCGAAGTTCCATGACCAAGGCGCTGAAGCATCCACTCCGAACAGCGAATATTCACTCCACGTTGAGTTGTTACTTGAGTAGCGATAGTACAAGGCAACGTTTTCGACAAACCCATCATTGTCGCTCGCTTGGGCAGTCAGTGTCGGGATGGACGTTTGCCAGTACTGTGCAATCGACGAGATTTGCGAACTTGGAGGCACCAACGGCGGTGGCGGTGGAGGAGGCGGCGGTGGAACAACAACCGCGTTTATCGTCAGTGAATACGTCGCAGAGCGGGTTGAGTTTTCGGTGTCAGTTCCGGTTATTGTTATCTCGTGAGTTCCTGTGCCAGCGGAGGTGCTTGTTGTTATTGTCATTATTGAGTTGAAAGAAGGTATGCCGCTTCCAGGCGAGAACGCGATCGAAACTCCGCTCGGTTGGCCGCTTGCACTAAGGTTAACCGTGTAGTTGTACCCAGATACCTGACTGAGATTCACCGTCACGGTCACGGAGCCTCCCTGAGTCACCGAGTCGCCGCTTGAGCTCAGGCCCATACTGAAGTCGGATGAGTCAATTCCTGCCACCCAGTTTTCAACCACGCCCCATTCCGGAATAGTGTTGACAAACGCTACCCAATTTTCAATCTCTGCCCAACCATGGGGTGCGCTGATCGTTGAAGACCAGATTTCCACCCCCAGCCATTCTGGCGTCGCCGCGTTAATTGTGCCGTCCCAAACTTCAGCAACGCCCCATCCGGCCGTAGTCCTGACCATCCCGCTCCAGTTTTCAACGCCTCGCCAAGCAGTGCTCGCCGAAATCTCTGCGGACCAAGTTTCAATCGTTTGCCAAGTTATATTCGCGCTCAGTGTCTCGGTCCAATACTCAACAAATTGCCAAGTCGTAGCCGTGCTTTCGACTATCGCGTTCCAGTTTTCAACAAATTCCCAAGATGAAACGGAATTTACCGTTACCGACCATGACTCGACAAACTGCCAGCGTATGGCGACCCCAATAGTCGCACTCCAATTTTCTATTTCCAGCCAGCTTACTCCAGAACTCAACCCTGCACTCCAGTTTTCAACGTCTAGCCAAGTCGCCATAGAACTGTTCATTCCTCCCGTCCAAGTCTCAACATTCTGCCAAGATGCATAAACGCTGTTCAAAGTGACACCCCATGACTCAACAGAAGCCCATCTTGACTGTACTGAGATGACCCCCGCCCATGTTTCAATGGTTTGCCACGTAGCAGATGTGCTGATTGTTACTGACCAGTCTTCTATCGCCAGCCAACTTGAGACAGTGCCAACCGTTCCACTCCAAGCATCAACATTTTGCCATGCTGAAGTGGTTGAACTGACAGCAGCACCCCACGTTTCAACCGAATTCCAATTGCCAAATGTTGCAATGTTGTTGTTCCAGCTTTCAATGGTATTCCATCGAACAGAAGCGCTCAAAACCCCGCTCCAGCTTTCAATAGGTGTCCATTGCCCATGCGTTGTGATAGTCTCATTCCAGCTTTCCACAGCTGCCCATCCTATGCTTGTGTTGATGCTGCTAGTCCAGGTCTCAACAGCAAGCCAGCCAGACGCCGTTGTGTTGACGATTCCAACCCAAGTTTCAACAGTACCCCACTGTACTACCGCGGTTATTGTTGTGTTCCATGATTCGATTTCCCTCCATGTCGGGGTTGCGGTAACGACAGCAGCCCAATAATCGACCGTTTGCCATTCTTGTGTCGTAGCGATTGTTGCGCTCCATGACTCGACCTCTTGCCAATAACTTGTGGAAGCGGCGACGGTTCCAGTCCAAGACTCAATTTCTTTCCATGAAGTTGCACAATTAATTGAAGCGATCCAAGATTCGATTTTCGACCAGCCGGATTGTGCCATAACAGTCCCGGTCCACGACTCGACTGGCATCCACCCGCTCACGGCCTGCGTCTGCA
>DYTO01000010.1:29571-30915 GCA_020725895.1 Candidatus Hadarchaeum sp.
GCACAGTGCCGTCCCATCCTTCCACGATGCCCCATCCCGCGACGTTCCATATCGTTATCGCAACCCAGTCCAGCACCGGCGTGATGGTATTATCTTCGGTGGCGAACTCCACTTTATACTGGATGTATCTGTTGTCCCCTAGATTGATTGTGTTTTCGCTAGAGTTTGCATACGGGCCTTCCCAGTCGGTCCAGCTCACGCCGTCATTACTTGCCCTAGCGTACACATTTACTGTAGATGACGTGACATTTTCCTGTTGCACGGTCACGAGGTTTATTTTTGCTGTCGTTTGAGTTTCGTCGGTTGCATCCGCGGACTCAAGCTTGACCGCGACGTTTTCGCCGTCCAAGTAGTTTGCTATTGGCGATAAATCTTTCGTAAGAGTTGCCTCCGTTGTAGTCAATGCACCGACGTTTTCCCACTGCGAACTCGAGGAGTTCCAAACAGAAACGTTAACACTTTCCGAGTCCCCGCTGGTCTTTCCAACGATTTTCAGAGTGTTGTTCTCAGATGCCGTGTTCACGTTTTCGATGTTTTCCTGCCAGCGAAGCTGGTAGTCGTTAGGTGTGTGGTTCTCGTAAAAAATCAGGTAATCTTCCTGAACAGTGTGAGCTGATGCTTCACCTGCAGCGCGCAAGCGGATGCGTACATTATCGCTTCCTGCGCCACCATTGCTGAGATAGTTTGTTGGCGTACTCGTTTTTGTTACTGTCCATGTGACTTCAATCGTGCCGACACTTCCCGACTGGCCGCTTTCCCATGTCGTGGAGTTGAAGTTGTATATCTCCAAATAATAGGTCACGGCCGTCGTTGACTTGAAGTTCAGGGTTGCCGTGACGTTGTCGAGCGTCCCGGTGTAGCTCACCGGTGCAGAATCATGCCAGATCTCGAGTGAGTACCCGGTCTGGGAATAGTTCTCCTGGAAGACGAGATAATCAATCTGAGCAGTGTGGGCTGAGGTCTCACCCGTAGTATAGAGACGCACGCGGATGTTTTCAAAACCAGCCTCGTCGGAAATATAGCTAGCCGGACTGCTTGTGAGAGTATTTTCCCAAGTTACTTCGTTGGTGTCGACAGAACCCCAACCGATATTCTCCCAACTCGTTGCGTCCCAGTTGTATATCTGCCAAGCATAGATGGCGGCTGCAGTGGATTTGAAGTTTATTTTTGCGTAGACGTTGTCCACGCTTGTTTGCGTGGTAGTTATCTGTCCGGAATCGTGGATAATATCAAGCGAGTAATTAAGAGGTGTCGAGTCCACCAAACGAGCGTGATCTATGAACACAACTCTGTTTGTGCCGTCATTCCACAGGTATATTTTGAGTTCTGCTTTGTCAGCGTTGG
>DYTO01000040.1:0-386 GCA_020725895.1 Candidatus Hadarchaeum sp.
AGTGTACTAAAGAGTACTGGGTTTTTGCTTTTTCACCAACTTATAAAGAAGAAGAATTAACAGAAATTCACAAGCGAATGATAAAAAAGAAAAGAATGCTGGAGAAAAGTAAATTAAAGACTGGCAAATGGTTAATTTTTGTAAATGGGGATAATGTAGATGAAGTCTGGGACAAAATAAAATTAGCTACAGAAGAAGGTATTTTAGGAATAGAGGCTAAAGTTAGCACAGCCAAACCAAAACCAGCAGATATGGGATATAAAAAAGACAAACACGTGATTTGCGTATATACATATGATTGGACTGATGAAAAAGATGTAAAACGGGTAAGAGAAGGACTTAGAAAACTTGGCATCATCAATAAAATTCCGTATAAGGCAGATGAG
>DYTO01000040.1:396-7848 GCA_020725895.1 Candidatus Hadarchaeum sp.
CCACAGGTCATAAAGGAATAAGCAAATACTATGAATAATTTAGTTCCAAAGCCCGTCTTCGTCCGACTACGCTCACTATCGTTCATAGCGTATAACAGCGGACATGCGGTTCGGGCTTACGCCCTCACCCAAATGCTCGGCTTCGCCTCGCACTTCGCATATCCGCGGCGTTAGACGAGCTTGAAGATTCCCGTGTAAACCATTGCAAGTAGTATTGATGTTGTAATGACATCTACGGCTATTACAAACCACAGCAGATCTATGCCCAAGAACTTTCGCTTTTCTTTGGGCATGGTAACGTACCAGCAGATAAACATTATAACTCCAATTGAAGTTAGAATAAAGTCCTCAACGTAAATAGTCCAGTCTGGCGGCAGTAGTTTGAGTCCCCTTCCAATAAGTTCTTGTGTTGGCACAATGATGTTATAGATAACCCCACCTGCAATGGCCTTTGCCGAGGGTCTAAATACGAGATAAATGGGATAAAAGAGGCCAAAGAAAAAGGTGCCGGTAAAGAGCGTGTAGAGCGGAAATTGCTGCGCGAAATGCTGGTCAAAGGGGTTTTCTGGTCCCCCAAGATAGCGGCCTGTGAGGATGTTAAAGGTAAACATTGTCCAGACAGCAACAGATGCGGAAATTATCAGAAGCGGCAACATCTTCTTTTGGAGCTTCCACTCCGTCGTTGGCTTCCAGATTTCCAACACCAAACCAATAGCAACAAACACGAACGCTATGCACATCGGCGGATCTGGTATTGGCGGTGCGCCAGGAACGTTTATCGCAAGATTTAGCCCTGTAATAAGTAGCGATGCGATAGCAAAAGTTAAGACAATTATTGCAAAAATCCTACCAAGTAGCTTTTGCTTATCAAGTTGCTTATTGGCCATGAATAACACCGACTTCATCTTGTTTTTTAATTTTATCTTCCCAAATTTCTTCTCCCCAAGATTTTATTTTCTTCTTAATATTTACAAATTGTTATTAGTATTTATAAAATTATGCAATCTTGGTTCCGCGCCATTTTAAGGGCATGAACCACATTTAGATTGGCTGGGTTTGGGGCGGCGGTTAGAAAAAAAACCAAAGGAGATGAGAGTATGAGCCCTAAACAAAACCCAAAATGCCCCGACTGCAGGTCGGGTTTCTGAAAAAACGGCTTCAGCCGCACCGGCCGCCAGCGCTACAAGTGCCCGAAGTGCGGCAGGAAGTTCGACGAGAGGACCGGGACGCCCTACCACGGGCTCCACAAGCCGGAGCAGGCGTTCCTGGTGGCCACGGTGCTGTACGTGAAATACCCGCTGCCGAGCGGTTACGATGTCGATAACATCATCATGTCGAGCGTCAAGCTGAACGGTGCGGTTCCGGCAGAGGCGGACTTGAAATACGGCTTCGTGAAGGACCCAGAGATAAAGGACCGTGACGGCGATGGCCTACCGGAGTTGATGGCAAAATTCGACAGGGCGGCTGTGCAGGCGCTTGTGAGGCCAGGTGACAATGTCGTGCTGACGGTTACTGGGAATTGGCATGCGGTGATGTTCAGGGGTAGCGACGGAATACGCGTGATTTAGCCTTCAACAAAGAAAAAATAAGGGGGCAGCACCGTCAAAGTATGGTGCTCCGGTGGTGTAGCCCGGTCAAATCTGGCCGGTTTTCCGACCAGGGGCCAAACATAGCGGCCTCTCGAGCCGCTGCCGCGGGTTCGAATCCCGCCCGGAGCACCATCCAGCACAAAGTAATTTAGCATGTGGTGAGAGGTTCTTTTGCGGGGGTGCCTGAGCCTGGCCAAAAGGGCAGGTGCGGCAGAACCGCGGCCAAACTTAAGAGCTAGGCTAGGAGATCCTGTAGCCTCAGGGCTTTCGCAGGTTCGAATCCTGTCCCCCGCACCAGATGATAAAATGAAAATACTGAAAATCGACCCGAGGAATCCGAGCGAGAAAGTTCTGCGAGAGGCGGCCGACGCCATCAATAGCGGCAAGCTGGTAGTCTACCCTACTGAGACGGTCTACGGCCTTGGCGCCGATGCAACTTCAGACGAGACTGTAAGAAAAGTCTTCGCAGTGAAGGGCCGCGATTCAAAAAATCCGACTTCGATTGCCGTTAGTTCGCACGAGATGCTTCAAAAGTTTGCAGAGGTCCCGCCGCCAGCCGAAAGATTGATAAAAAAATTTTTCCCTGGGCCTCTCACTTTAGTGCTCCACGCGAAGCCCGGAGTTTCGAAACTCCTGATCTCGCAGGACGGAAAAATCGGGATAAGGTTCCCCTCGAGCCCCGTCGCAATCGGTCTTGTCGATTTTTCAGGGCGGCCGATAACCTCGACCTCCGCGAACATCTCTGGGCGACCCTCTCCGGCGACAGCAGAAGAAGCCGTTGCGCAGCTGGGCAAGTCGGTGGACCTGGTGCTCGACGCAGGGAAGTGTGAGGTGGGCGTGCCGTCAACGGTTGTTGATGCGACTTCTAGAAGTCCGAGGATCCTGCGCGAGGGTGCGATTAAGGAAAAGGAGATAACGGACGCGTTCGCCAAGCCTTAAGCATTTAATTGCCGCGAATGAAATGGAAACGGAGATGAAATGAACGTTGACTTGATCGGGCGCAGCGTCAACGCGCCAAAATTCCTAGGGGCGCTGGACAAGGACCACGGGTGGTTCGTCTCTTTCACGATTCTTCTCGCGGAGAAGCATTTCGAGGACCCGGATAGCAAGAGGATATTCGTCTCTGTGGCCCTGCTCGGCGACTACCTTTGGAACGTGCAGACAATCAGGTTCGAGGAGGTCATATACGAGGCAGAGAAGACTAGAAGGAAAAAAATAGAGAACCCGCCGCCGGCTGTTTTCGAGAAGGCGATGGCCGAGCTTCGGGCGGCTTACGAGAAGTCGAAGGACCTGCCTCCGAAAATCAGGAAGAGGCTCGTGGAATCGCAGGAAATGCAGGAAGGCCCGCCCGAGGAATTACCGCGATAGCTCCCTTGCTCTCTTCGCCGCGGCCTTGACCGCACCTTTCATCGCTTCGGCAGCTTTCCTTTTTTCCAGAATTTTGATGCCTTCGATAGTTGTGCCCTTCGGTGTGCAGACACGCCGGATCATCTCTTCCAGCCCCTCGCTTGATTTCGCGGCCATCTCGCCGGCACCTTTTGCCGTCTGCGCCGCGAGCGAGCGGGCAAGACTCTTCGGGAGGCCGAGCTCTTCGCCTGCGTCTGCCGCGGCTTTTATCATGAGGAAGAAGAACGCGGGCCCGCTCCCGCTGAGGCCGGTCACGGCAGCCATCGATTTCTCATCGACTTTCGCGAACAACCCGAGCGAACCGAAAATGTCTCTCGCGATTTTCTCATCGGCCTTCGTCGCTTTTTTTCCGAGCGAATAGCAGGCGGCCATCTCCGCGTCCTTCGCGCAGAGGTTTGGCATGACCCTGATTGCACGACCGCCGGACTTTTCAATCAATGATGTCGGTATCCCAGCGGCAATCGATATCAGGAGCTTGTTCTTCAGGTTTCCGCACAGGCTTGCGAGGATCTCCTCGACGGCGTAAGGCTTCACGGCGATCAATATCGTGCCCGATTTTTTGGCGAGTTCAGCGTTGTCGCGGGTCGTCCTGACGCCGAGTTTTTCCGCCTGGGCGAGCTTCTTCGCGTCCAGGTCGCTGACGATGATTTCGCCCGGCTTCAGGGCCTTGGTTTTCAGGAATCCCTCCACCAAGGACAAGCCCATGTTGCCGGCGCCTATTATTCCAAGCTTCATCTCAACAGCAAAAATTCTGCTATCAACCATTAAAAGTTAGCGTGTTTGCACTCCGCCAAAGATTTAAACAAATAGTCCTCGACTCAAGATGGTGCCGCCGTAGCTCAAACGGTAGACCAGTATAAAACTGGGCCGAAAGCGCGTCCTTGGTATCCAAGGCCGAAAAGGACGAGGTAGTGGGTTCAATCCCCACCGGCGGCTCCACGCTTTGAGTGCTAAAGCCCACACCCAAAAGAGGAGGGTTTATATACCTTTAAGGTATATAGTCCTTTAAGGTAGATAGGATGGAAGACGAACCGAGATACGAGATCCATGACATGAAGCGTGGGCTGGAGCGTGCCCTGATAAGGTTACGCAAGGCCAGGAACGTGTCGGCGGAGAACAGGGAGCTGATACTCAAATTTCACGATCATTGTTTTTCTGAGGGTCCGAGCCTGCCCAGCGTTCTCTTCTACGTGCGGAAGCTGCCGAAGTTAGCGGCTATGTTGGGAAAATATTTCAGGCAGGCCATGCGTGAAGATATCGAGGCTGTGGTTGGGAAGCTGGAGCGTACGAATTATGCTGAATGGACCAAGCGTGGCTTCAAGGGTGCACTGAAAAAGTTCTACAAGTGGCTAGACGACGGCGAGGATTATCCGGCAACGGTGAGATGGATAAAAACCTCAGGCAGAGGCGGCCGCAGCTACCGGAGGAGCTGTTGACAAAGGAGGAGGTTAGAAAGCTCATCGAGGTAGCGGAGCACCCGAGGGATAAAGCGCTCATTTCGGTTCTCTATGAAAGCGGCTGCAGGATTGGCGAACTCGCTACTTTGAAGATAAAGCACGTTACCTTCGACAAGTACGGTGCTCAGCTTATCGTGAGCGGCAAGACGGGCATGAGGAGGGTGAGGCTGATCATCTCGGTAAACTATCTGGCCACCTGGCTCTCCAGCCATTCACTGAGAAAAGACCCGGAGGCGCCACTCTGGGTGAACATAGGGACCAAACAAAAGGGCAACAGGATGCGCTATCCGAGCATGGTCAAGCAGCTGCGGGCGGCGGCGGAAAAGGCCGGTGTGAAGAAGCGGGTCAACCAACACTCTTTCAGGCACGCCAGGGCGACACACTTGGCGAATAAGCTGACCGAAGCACAGATGAACGCGTTCATGGGTTGGGTTCAGGGATCAGAAATGCCATCCACTTATGTCCACCTTTCGGGGCGGGATGTTGACACGGCGCTTCTGCGAATTCACGGAATGGTTGAGGAAAAGGACGAGGATGGATTCGTTGCGTGCCCGAGGTGTGGAGAGCGGACAAAAGAGGGTTCCAAATTTTGCCTGGAATGCGGGATGCCCCCTGATTTGAGGCACGCTCTGGAAGCCGATGAACGGCGGGGCGGTTTCGAGAAAAAGAAATCGGAGCTGATGAAGGTTCTGGAAGACCCGGAAGTCAAAGAATTGCTGGCAAAGAAGATGGCGGAGCCCCAATAATTTGGAGAGTCAAACATGCTGGTTGATGGAATTTTTCAAGCACGTTGTTCAATCCAAGCACCTGAAAGCCGTTTACTTCGGTATACTTTGGAAAACTCCGGTAGACAATCCTGCGATAGTGAAAAGGAGGTGAAAATCTTATGAGAAGAGTGATTTCTACCAAAGTGGACCAGGCGAAACATGCGGAGTTTCTGGAATACTGCGCGAAGACGAACAAATATCCGGCGAACGCCATGATGGATGCGCTGGATTTGCTTTTGTGTTCAGATAAGGCTCGGGACGGGAATGAGCATGGGGCCATGGGTGTTGAAGAAAAGTCAAGGCACCCACCAAGCCGCCCACAAGAACTGGAATCTGTGGATTCGACACACAAATGCGTAAAAGAGGGGCTGAAGCCAAATGTGGATGAAGATGAGGCCGAACTTGAGTAGGGGCCCACCCGGCAAGCATTTATTTAAATCCCGTTTAACATAGGTTGGTTGCGGAGGGATTGTAATGCGACCGGAAAACGAGATTTTAAAATCGCTCGGAAAAGTTGTGGAAGACGGCGAATGGATCAGCGAGAAATACGATGAGCTTAGAAAGAAGTACGAGGGCAAAGTGTTCGCGGTGAAAAATAAAAAAGTGGTCGGAGACGCGGACACGGTCGAGGAGCTGCGTAGAAAGCTTGAGACAAAGGGGGAGGACATAGCGCTCCTTCTTATAGAAACCATCCCACCAAAAAACACCTCGTTCATACTTTAGGAGAGATAACTTGCGCATACACTGCTCGGTGAGGAAGTTCATCCGGGAGAGGTATTTCCCGTTCGTCACGTTCTCCATGCGGACGTCGGGGTTCACTGGGTTCGTGGATGCCTTGATAGACACAGGGAGCCCGTTCACGGTTCTGTCTCCCAAGGACATCATGAGCTCAAGGCTGTCGCTCAAGACCATGCAACGTGGTGAAACGGTTTCGCTGGCGGGGTCTCGTTTTTTCAACTATACCCTTAAGGATGTCACAATGTTTTTCAAAGACGAAAATGGAAACCTCCTGAAAATAGAGCTTCCATCGATGGGGGCACTGGTCCCGACAAAAATTGATGAAAAGACGCTGGATGAAGTAAAGCATATTCCTACAATCGTTGGCAACGACTTTTTGGAGGACCAGCATTTCACTCTATGTTTCAATCCTAGTGAACGGGTTGCGTTTCTCGAAAGGCCGTAAGCAATTATTTCTTTTGAACCCTTTTTCTAAGACTGTCCAGAAATCTCTTCATGGCCACGGCCACTGGCGACAGGTTCTCGATTTCCTCAGATAATGCCTTGGGTACGCAAACGAACTTCAAGGCCAGAAGTCCTTCCGGCTCCTTGGCGCGGGATTTTATTCTTTCCATATCATTCATCAGGGAGGATTCCACTTTCTTTGCCTGATAGTGGGCGGCACCCACGACGGGCCCCTTTTCCAAAGCAGGCCTAATTTTTTCGTACGATTCCTTGATTTTTTCTTCCAGCACGCTCACTATGTCTTTGTCCCAGAGCCGGTTAAACTCTACTATGGTTGTCGGCCGGGGCAATTCCAGAATTTCCTGATTCTCTACCTCCGCTTTCAGCCCTTTCAGGAGCAGGGGCGGCACAATTAGGAGTTCAGTGAGTTCACGTGCGGCGTCCACATCTTCTAGCAGATTTATCTTACCCATTCTTTCGCCAGCATAGAATCTGAACTCTTTGGAGTCCACAACCCTGAGCAGAATCTTCTTTTCAAGGGCCGTCAACCCCTTGGCGCTGTGGACCTCCAGCACCTTCTCGATCTCTTTTATGAGTGGGGGGGCTTGAGAAAGGTAGCCATCCTCGTGTTTTTTGATTAAGCCAGCTTTTTCGAGCCTTTTCAGCCACCCGTAAATTTTGGCTGTTGGTGGGATTTGGGCCCTTTTACCTGATGTTGGAGTGATGCTGTAAACTCTTTGCGCAATCTCATATCCGCTGGTGGGCTTGCCGTAGGCGGTTAGGTATATTTTTGATGGCAGGCCCGACCTGAGCGGGTTCGTGATTTTCTTTGGCATTAGTAATCCCCTGTTTCGCCTACAAGATATATATCTTAAAGGCATATAAAGGTAAATTCTCAGAATGGTTTCCCAGATTTGTAAATCATGTCGTTGAAGTAATATAGCTCAGAATATGCGTGCTGCGGGAGCTCGTCTTGGTCTAAAAAACTCCAAAAGCGTATGTTTTTAGCTTTTGGTGAACCCCCAACCGAAAAAAATTTGAAGTTCTGCG
>DYTO01000041.1 GCA_020725895.1 Candidatus Hadarchaeum sp.
TGACTTGGAGCACCCATATGAGTACTTCCAAGCTGAGACATTCTCGGCAACGATGCTTTCAGCGGTTCTCTTGATTTCTGGAATACAAGTGGTGTATTTGGCAATCCAAAATGTGATTTCGACCCCGCAATTCAGAATTACCCTTGAACCGATTATCACGGCTGCAATTGCTATGGGCGTTATGGGGATTCTTGGCATCAGAAAAATCGCAACGGGAAAACAAAATCGGAGCACGGCCGTGGAAGCGGACGGATATCACAGCCTTTCTCACGCTGTTTCATCCGCGGCGGTGGCTGGCGGCTTGATCTTCGCAAGTCTTGGTTTCACTCTGGCCGACCCAATAATCGCAATCACCATTTCAATTTTGATTCTGCGGTGGTCGCTGAAAATTGGGAAAGAATCTGTGGATGCGCTTGTGGGTGCCAGCCCCGTCCCAGATATCATCAAAAAAATCAGAGAGATATGTTCTGGCACTCCAGGCGTGGTCGGCTGTCATCGCCTGCGTGCGCGCAAAGCCGAATCGAAGATATTCGCTGACGTCCACATACACGTCAAACCTGACATCACCGTCGCAGAAGGCCACGAAATCGCAATGAAGGTCCAACGTCGGCTGAAATCCAAGATAAAAGAACTTGCTTCGGTGGTCATACACGTGTGGACTGTTGGCGGGTGGCGCAGGAAGAAATAGAACGATTGCCTGAACGTTAACCCTATAAGGAAATCCACAATCACTTTTCAGAGGGGTTGATGTTCAAAAGCCCTACTGAGCGCATAACTGTGCTCTCGATAATCATCACGACCGTTGCGGGAATCGCCGAGTTAATAGTAGCTTTTCTTTTTGGGAGCGTGGCATTCATCGCGGTAGGGATCGACAATTTGACAGACACGTTCACTTCCACGGGTATCCTGATCGGTATCAGGATATCCAAACGTCCTGCGGACCGTGGCCACCCATATGGCCATTTCTAGGCCGAGACATTCGCTTCAGCGATGCTTTCGATATTGCTTCTTGTGACTGGAGTAAGAGTCGCTTTTCTCGCGATGGATAGACTGTTTTCACCCACCACAATCGTCTCAACCACCGAACTCATGATTACTGCTCTGATCACGATGACGGTGTTTGGGATTTTGGCGAGATATAAAATAAAAACCGGGAGGAAGCACAACAGCTCTGCGGTAATCGCTGATGGATACAACTCGCTCACTGATTCATTCTCGGCATTCGCGGTGTTTTTGGGATTTGTGTTCGTGAGCTTCGGGTACAATTGGGCCGATCCACTGGTGGCACTTGGCATATCTATCATGATCGTGCGGTGGTCGCTGAAAATTGGTAAGGATGCGATAGACACTTTGATGGGTGCAAGCCCAGGGCACGAAATCGTGAACAAAATCAACGAGGTCTGTTTGAGCACCCCGGGCGTATTGAGTTGTCACCAGCGTCGCGCCCGCAGGGTTGGTTCAAGGATATTCGCCGACGTTCATATCTATGTGGACGCGAAAATATCAGTCGCCAAGGGGCATGAAATCGCAACGAGAGTCGAGCGCAGGTTGAAATCCCGAATTGAAGGGCTTTCATCTGTTACTGTGCATGTCGAGCCCGTCGAAAGCGGCAAAAAATGATGACTCACAAACCCCATTTGCATGCAAGAGCTTTTTTGAGATCATCGATGACTTTCAACTTGTTTACTTTTTCCGGTATTTTGAACTTCTCTCCCCTCATCGCCCGGACAACGTTGAGAACGCTCTCGGACAAGAACCTCAAGTCGTAACCACCTTCGAGCAGGAAAACTATCTTCCCGCCGCACAACCTTTTTGCCGCGTCCACTGTGGCCTGCGCCATCCAGCCGAAAGCCTCGGAAGACAGTTCAAGCTGAGTGAGGGGATCCATCGCATGTGCATCAAACCCCGCCGAAACAGCGATCAACTGCGGCTTGAACTTCTCACAAAGAGGCTTGAAAATTTCATTTATCGCCGCGGCATACTCCCGGTCCCCGCTTCCCGGCGGCATAGGAACGTTGACGTTGTATCCTTCCGCGCCCCTTGCGCCAGTCTCGTCAACCGTGCCGGTCCAAGGGTAGAGCGGATATTGGTGGAATGAGATGTAGAGAACAGACGGGTCTTCGTAAAAAATGTCCTGCGTGCCGTTCCCGTGGTGGGCATCGAAATCCAGAATCAAGACCCTGGAGATCCCGAAATCCCGCTGCATCCGCCTTGTCATTATCGCGATGTTGTCGAAGTAGCAGAAGCCGCCACCGCGCGCCCTCGAGGCGTGGTGGCCCGGCGGCCGGAGCAACCCGAATGCATTATCAACTTCCCCCGACATCACCAGCTGCCCAGCTTTTATCGCCCCGCCGGCCGAGAGCAACGCTATCTCATAAGCATTCCTGTATGTCGGAGTGTCGCCGTCTATCGCCGCCCCGGTCTTGCAGAGCTGTTCGAAAAGCGAGATGTATTCGGGGTCGTGAGCGAGCCGGATATCTTCAACACTTGCAGGGGAAGGAGCAACGACCGGAATTTCGGGAGAATTCCAAAGGTTGTTTTTCTCAAGCAGCTTGACGATGGCATCGAGCCTCTCCGGGCACTCGGGATGGCCATAACCCAGATCGTGCTCCAGATATCTCTCGGAATAGACGAGCGCGGTCTTCATGTTTTCGCCTCGACCTCGGCTGCCTTGATTAAATAGCATCCGCGATCTCCATGCCAAACTTTTTCAGCGTTCAGGATTTTGATTCTTGATTTGAAAAACGGGGCGTCCAGGACCAGAGTCTCGTACTCTCCCCCCTCGCCGCTCGGGTTTATCCCGTACTTTTCGCCGAGCAGAAGCAAGTCGCCGATCGCCTCCTCGTCCAGTTCGCGCCCGAGCCACTCCTCGCCAAGGCCTTCGGCCGCCACTGCGACCAGGATTATCTTCAACCCAGATGAGATTATCTCGTTTGTCAAATCCGCAGGGTCCTTTCCCCAGAGCGGCGTGAGCGATTTCAGGCCTAACTCCTTGCAAACGCGATCGATCCTGCTCTTCTGGTACTTGGAGGCAATTGCGCCGCTGACGACCCCCTCGACATCCAGCCTCCCAAGGATATTTTTCAAATCCTCGACCTCCTGCTCCGGGTCGCCGCCCGCCACTGATTTGACAAGCGGGATGCCGACGCAATCGGAGAACAGGTCGACGAGATTGATGTTCGGGTAATGATACATCCAAGAATCTTCTCTGGTCGGGATCATCGTGACTATCTTGCCAACGTTGTGGCCGTCCCCCTTCGCCAACCATAGCGCGTACGTGGAGTCCTTTCCGCCGCTGCAAAGCGCTGCGAGATTCATGAACTAAAGTTGGGTCCCAGCAATAAAAAATAATATTAAGTACATGTGCAAAATGCAATTTGTAGTGTGAGAATGAAAAACATGCAAATTATAGTGATTGCCGTGGTTTTTGTTGTTATCGCGGGCGGGGTGTTCGTGCTGTATGGCGGCTATGGATATGGCCCGACAGGTGATAACCAGACGTCGACTTCCGAGAACCAGGTGATAATGCAGAACCTAGTTTTCAGTCCTGGCCAAAGAACGGTCAGTGTCGGAACAACCATTACTTGGACGAACAATGACTCCGTGGTCCACAGCGTGATCACTTCAAGCGGCCCAGAGTCGTTTGACAGCGGAGATATTGCACGAGGCGGGACGTATATGCGCACGTTCACCGTGGCCGGGACATACAACTATTACTGCAAGTACCACGCGTACATGACCGGAACAATCACTGTCCAGTAAACTTGGATTCTATACCGGGATTCCGTGTGCGGCTAGCGTGAAAATCGCGTGCAGCGCCACCGAGACGATGAAGAACCACCAGAAGTAACAGTGAAAGTTGTAGAATCTCTGGTAGAATCTTTGCTGCAGGCTGTTCTTGAAAATGCCGAACCTCAGCATGCAACGGCACGATAGCAGGACCAGCACAAGCCCTATCAGGTTTGTCAGGCCAAGGATGAACCCGACCTTTGCATCGATTGCGGCTTCGAAAACCATTTTTTCACCTCTTTACCATTCTGATTTGTTTTTTCATGATAATAAGCTTACAATTTGCTCGTCCGTCAGGTCTCTGAAAACATAATCCGGAGAGTGAGACATCAGTTCCTCCCTTGAATGGAACCCAGTCGTGACCGCGATCGTCGTTGCGCCGTATGGTTTTCCGCAGTCGATATCGTGGATCGAATCGCCGATCACCACAACTTCCTTCCCAGAGAATTTTTTCCCGGTCTTGGTTATCGCTAGACCGACCAATTCCGCCCGAGTCTTGCCTTCGGGTCCGAAAACGAAGATTTCAAAGTAATCCTTGATCCCGGCTTTCTCAAGGGCCGCCAGCGTGACATCCTTTGGGCTGCCCGTTATGATTCCCATAACGTGATTCATCTCCTTGAGCTCTTTCAAAAGTTTTACAACTCCTGACAGGACCTTCACCCTTCCCCTCTCGACAGACTCCTTCGCATAAAACTCGACCTTTTTGATCGCCTCTTCGAGCTTTGACTCAGCCGTTTCTTTCGTGACCCCCTTAAGTTCGGCGAGATCCCGTATGATGGTTGGAACTATCTTTCCAGAGAACTTGATTTCTGTCAACTCGGCGTCTACTTTGAATACTTCCTTGAATGCCCGCCGGTAGCCCTCGTTGTGATGTTCAAGCGCGTCGATGAGGGTCTGGTCGACATCGAAAAGGATCAGCCTTCGCATTTTTTCACCGATTTTTCTTGATGTAGTGCTTTCTAACGCCCCAGAGGAAAACCCGCTCCGGCAAGACCTTCCTGAAGAAGGTCCCGGCCCAGGCGTCGCGCCCGGCCGTGTAGCGCATCTTCGGCTTGCTGCTAGTGACGGCCTTTTGTACCACTTCCGCGACTTTTTCAGGCAATATTCCTTTGCCGTGCTCGAACGTGCTCTCCTTGAAATAATCTGTGTAAATCGGTCCGCCGGACGCAGTGCTGACGCGCTTTGTGTTTTTGTAAAAATTCGTATTCACGACGCCGGGTTCGATGAGCACGACTTTGATCCCGCGTGGCTCCAGTTCATGGCGTAGCGATTCGGAGAAACCCTCCACGGCATACTTGGATGAACAATATGCTGAGAAAAAAGGAATCGAAATCTTTCCTGCAGCGGAGCTGACGTTCACTATCCGTCCGGAACCTGCACGCAGCATGTGCGGCAATACCTCCTTCGTCAGCATCACGAGTCCGAAAAAGTTCTTTTCGAAAACGGAGTAAAGGTCGTCCATCGGGATTTTCTCTATTGGTCCCTCGACTCCGAATCCCGCGTTATTAATCAAAATGTCGATTCTTCCCTTCTCCCTGATTATTTTCTTCACGGCGCTCTTGATCGTTTTTTCATCCGTCACGTCGAGTTTCAAAATTTCAATTGGGAGTTCCTCTCCCTCTTTTTCCTTCAAAAGCGCGCCAGCATTCGAAGGATTTCTCATCGTCGCGTAGACTTGGAAACCCCTGTGCGCCAAAAAGAGCGCGGTCGAATATCCGATACCGCTTGAGCATCCAGTGATAAGGACAACTTTCTCGCCGGTCATGCAACCTCAAAAGAAAATGATTTGTCGCTGTAAATAACGTTAGAGGCCGAGAGCCGCAAGAAATCCTCCCTTCATCCCAGCGAAGTAGAGGATGCAGGGGAGCATTATGCACGCCATGCAGTGCGTCCGCTTGACCTGGACGTACGCCGGCAGCATCCCCAACGCAGTGGATGTCGCGAATATCAGGAGACCGACGAGACCTGAATTGAAGAATACCATCACGGTTATGAAAACCAGAACTCCCATGCAGAGCGGCCGGTAAGGTACTGAGTCTATCCTCTTGGCGGCGACTTTCGCGAACTTCATCGACAGTACCGCGGAAATCCCGCCTGCGAGCAGCGCAATCCCGACCAAAAACAAAAGCTCGGAAGATCCGACCTCCATAATCTCGCCGACCGCGATCGCAGCCCCGCTCCTCGCCCGGCCAATCGCGTAGAGGGCGACGAAAGAGAAGAGCGCCTTTGAAGTGTTGACGCTGCTCACTGCCGTCAGGAACTCCTCAACCCCGCTAGACTTTGTCGCTAGCTGCGCCATGACAGTCCCCTGCGAAGGGCCAACGGTAGGGATAACCCCTGTCACGGCACCGGCAGCAGTCCCGGCGCAGAGCGGCTTGATCGTCTTCCGCAAGGGCATCGGCTCGTCATCGACATACTGCTCGGGCAGGGAACTCTCGCCGATGATACTCGGCAGTAGGCAACTTGCCCCGAAAAGCCCTGAGAGGAGCGGCAGCAGCCCCACATCTCCGCGCATGATATTCGTGTCCAGCGCGAAGAGCCCGAGCAATCCCGAAAGAAAAAAAATCAATATTGCCCAGAAAATTTTCACCTTGGTTTTCTCCAGAAAGATCATCACCGCGACGATTGATATCAGGAGAAAATGCATGCCCGGCTGCACGAGTTGGTAGGCTGGAGAAACGACGATAAGAAAAGGAACGAGAAGTATGGCGCTGAGCAGAAGCCCCCCAAGGCACCCCCATATCGCGAGCCTGACCGCGTGGTACCCGCGCCCCTCGAGCAGAAGCCTGTGCGCAGGGAGGACTGAAAGCTCCGTTCCCTCCTCCGGCGCTCCGAGGAATGTCGACGGCACGTAACTGACGAAAACGTTCGTGATCGACATCGCGACTATCAGCGCGGCGAGACCGAGGTTGCCCGATCCCGCGGTTATCGCCACGAACATCGGCGTCAGGTTGTTCACGTGAAGGCCGGGGACGAGCCCGGTGACTGTCCCGAGCCCAACGCCCGCCATGGCGCACATCAGCAGATCGAGCATTCAGGCCGCCTCGATCAGGTGAATGTTCGAAGCGCTGGTGATTTTCAGCTCGAGCTCGTTGTCGTAAAGCTGCAGCCAACCGTCGAACCTCGCAAGGTCGCCCACGTGCACCTCGGGCAACCCCTCCTCGACGATCCACTTGGGCACGAAAACTTCCAGCTTTGTTTCGCCTTCCCGAAGCGAGAAGACGATGTTCCCGTTGCCCACTATCCTGCGCTCCGCCACCGATCCCTGCACCTTCACCTGCTGCCCGACGTTCTCCTCGCCGATGCTGGAGACGCTTGCAGGTGCCGTGTGGATTACCTTCAAGTCGTTCGAGTCCTCCGGCACTACTTCAAGCTCACCTCTATAGACCACAACTTCACCTCTCGCCTCCACGATGTCGAGGATCTCTACCGACTCGCCGATCTCAGCCCTCAACCTTGAGAATATCGGCACGCTCACCGTCCCCCCTGACTGGTCGCTCAGCTTGAGGAAGATGTGACCATCCTGGTGTTCGCGCGTGTCTACAACCTCCCCCGATATGACCACCTCGGTGCCGACGAAGCTGTTGTCGATTGCGGCGATCGGGGTCACCCTCGGGCGCATCGAAAGCGCCGCGGCATAGACGGCCGCAAGCCCTGCCAGCGAGCAAACGAGGCTCAGCCTCATCAATGTCTTGTCATCCATTGTTTTTCCCGCCGGGCCTTTGCGCGGAGGTTGCTTATAAATAAGCAATTTCCAGTATATTTTTAGCTTTTGGTGAACCCACAACCGAAAAAAATTTGAAGTTCTGCGTAAGAATGGCCGGAGGCTGGCCAGAGGG
>DYTO01000042.1 GCA_020725895.1 Candidatus Hadarchaeum sp.
AACTGTTCCGCCCCAGCTCTCGACCTCAGCCCATCCCGTAGTCGTGCCTACAGTCGCGCCCCAGCCCTCCACGAGTTGCCAAACCATCGCGGTCGTGTTGATCGTCCCTTCCCATCCATCGACGTTTTGCCAGTAGAAATCACCCACTCCGATTGTCCCATACCATCCATCAACAACCGCCCACCCAGTGACATTGCCTATCGTCCCACCCCATCCATCAACATTCTGCCACGTCGGGTTCGTTCCTATCGTCGTCCCTGCCCATCCATCAACATTCTGCCACGTCGGAACGTTTGAGTTTATAATGCCAGCCCATGTCTCGACTTCTTGCCAGAAACTGCTTATTATTACTATGAACGTCCACACGGCGGAGAGGTTCTCGTTGCCGGCGTAGTCGACCGCCACGATGTACCAGTCGTGCTCGCCATTGCCCAGTGGCGTGGGCACGTATTGGGTGACAGTGTTGTCAGTGTTGTCGACGTTCACGTTGTCTATCCAGACCTGGTAGTTGTCGACGCCCGAGATGGCGTCAGTGGAGTCGGCCCAGTCGAGGGTCGGGGTCGGCGTTATCACGGTCCCGCCGTTTGGCGGCGCGGACAGATTTGGTTGGGTCGGGGACGTCTTGTCGATGGTTATCTTCCAGGTGCTCGTGGACTGCCTGGTGTTGCCGGCGTGGTCAATCGCGACGACGTACCAGGTGTGATCTCCCTCCTCGAAGTCCACGCTAGTGTTCGTGGCGGTGTTTTCTGTGACGACAACGTTCTCCAACCCGTCCACGTAGACCTTGAAGTTCTCCAGTCCCCAAGCATCCCCGTTGTTCTGCCAGCTGACGGTCTGCAACGACTGGTTGAAGTTCTCGCCGTTGTTTGGTGATGTTATGTCGAAAGTGTTCGGGTTGGATCGGTCCACGTTCAGCGAGAAAGTGCTAGTCGACTGGCGGGTGTTCCCAGCGTGGTCGATAGCGATCACGTACCATGTGTGCGTCCCCTCCTCGAAGTACACGCTCGTGTTCGTTGCCGTGTTGTCCGTCACGAGAACATTTTCGCTGCCATCGACGAAAATCATGAAATTCTCCAACCCGCCCGTGTCCCCGTTGTTCTGCCAGTTCACGGTCTGGCTCTGCTGGTTGCTGTTGTCGTTGTCTATCGGCGTCGTTATGTTGAAGACGTTCGGTGCCGTGTTGTCGATGAAAATTGTGTAGTTCTCAGACCAGTTGTCGATGTTCTCGGTTATGCCGGCCACTTTCCAGTAATATGTGCCGTCCGGCAGCGAGTTCTCGATCGCCCACGAAGTAGTGTCCGCCGGTATGTTTGGCCTGTCGTAGATGTTGTCGCCCGTGGCAAAATTCGGGTCGTCGTCTATCACGAGCCGGTAATAGTCTTCGTAGAGAACGTTTGACCACTGGAATGTCGGAGTGAGGTTATCGACGTTTTCTAGGTTTTCCGGCGCGCTGACGGTCGGCTGCCCCGGCCGTTCCGCGCGCCTCACGCGGACGTAGTCGATGTTGAGCACGGTCTTGACATTATCGTTGTCAGACTGCTCGTAGCGCAGTCGAACCTCTCCACCCGAAACGTAGTTCGGGCCGTTTAGGTTGTAAGTGAATACCGCCAGCACGGATGAGTTCAGCTGCCCCACGTTGTCCCAGTTCGTCGTGGTGTAATTGTACAGGTACACGTCGGTGTTCTCTGTCGTGTCGCCGGAGACGTAGTATTCTATCTCAAGCAGGTAGTCGTACGACTCCGGGATCCCCGTGATGACGTGTTGCACGTTGTCGCGGCAGTTGTAGTTGCCCGGGCTGAACTCGACAAAGTCGATTCCCGCGCTGAATCTCCTGTTGGTGACGGTCTTGACGCCGCTGATCCTGAGCCTCCAGTTGCCGCTCCCGTCCCTGTAGTACGCGGGGTCCTGGGTGACGACAAGCGTTTGCAGCTCGTCGGTGTCCGGGTTTGAGCTCGAGGTGTATGAGCCAATCGAGTCCCACTCGCCGTTCGTGTAGTCCCAGAGGTAGAACGTCACGCCGACACTCGCCGCCGACCACCGGGAGTCGACCCTCACCTCGATGTTATCCCAGCGGTTCGTGTTGGAAGTCCCGTTGAATTCAACGCCCATGGTGTACTGGCTGCCGATGTATGTGTCGAAAGCCAGATCAAATGGCTGACCGTTCGCGGCCGCGGCAGCTCCGTTAACGCCCCGGCTGGGCTGCGGTTCGGCGATTGTGAGCGACCCGGACCAGGCGCCGCCGTTGAGCAACTGGTCGTACTTCAAATCGTCGCTCGCCGATGCCTGCGCTTCCAGCGTCCACATGTGTATCGTGTTGTCATAAGTCCTGCCCATCATGACGTTGGCCGTGTCGTCGTCGTTGGTGTATTGGGTGGCGACGATTGCGCCCCACGTGTCAGTGTAGGGGCGGTAAGAGATGGTTGCGTCGTCTCCGTAGAACAACCATGCTCTGCTGCCGGTGTTGTCCCAAATGATGTCGTGAATGGCGTTGTTGAGGTCCTCTATTGTGGTGTCATGTACCACGCCCCCTGACCAGTTGTCGCCGGCCCAGTAGTGGGTGTTGAGGTCGGTGCCTGAATCGGCTACTCCCAGCATAATTCCATCGCTGTTGGGTCGCGGGGCAAGTCTCAACCATCTGGCCTCGTCACCCGACCCGGTCCCCTCCATCAAAAAGTAACCCGCCCCCCCAGTGTTGTCGCCCCCCGGAGAGTTGTCACTCAGAACTCGCGGACTGTTCTCCCATATTCGATATTCAATTCCAAGCGAACCGCCACCGCCCCACACGAAAATCGCGGAAGCGCTCTGCTGCTCCCACTCCGTTGCCACCCCTGGATAAATGACACCGCTGGCGTCGATATCCCATGCGGCGGTGACTCCCATGTCATACCACTCGCTGCCCGTCCACATCATACCGTAGACGTCGTTGTTCGTGTCGTGAACTATCATCGAGATGTTGTCGTCGATTGGGCTGGATGCGAGATCGACCCACCTCACCTGTCCCGTGAGCGGTATGTCAATCAGGTTGTCGGTCGACCAGGACTTCCCATCCCATATCCTGTAGTACAGGTCCGCTAGGGCGTTCTCCCTGTAGACGACGAGTGCCCGTCCCGAGATGCGCTCGTACTCGATGTCGAACCCGCGATACTGGTTCTCGGTAACTGTTATTGTCGTGAGCGCCAGCGGCGCGGACCAGTTCTCCCCGTTCTCAAGCACCTGGACGTATATTCTGCCGTCGTCGCCGAGCGTGCCGAGTATCTTCTCGTTCTCGGTGTTCGCGCTTTTCAGGACAACCCAAGTGATGTTGTCAGCCGTGACGCCCGCGTCTTCCTCCCCGCCCCACGCGCTGCCGTTCCATTGCCTGTAATCTGGATGCGGGGCGCTCATCTCCCCGTACGTCGCCAGACCCTTGTTGCTGGAGTCGTAAACGGACGCGTAGCTCCTGAGATATGTGTACTGATCATCGTTGGCGCTCACGTTGTCCAAGACGAATTCGGAATTGTCCTTGTACAAGAGGGTGGTGTTCGCCGTGAGCGAATAACCCGACGGGTAGTAGTTCTCAGTTACCGGGTGCTCGTTTTCGGAAATGGTTTCGTAATTTGCATCATCCGCCTGCGCGTAGTTGAAGTTGGTTGTTTCACCCTCGTAGACAGTTTCGCTCCCGACGTACGTATACGCGAATGTCGAGAAGCTCGGCGTGATCGCCTTGAAGGAGACGACATCCGAATTCTCGCCGGTGACGGAAGTCGGCAATGCCTCCCAGGCCGACCCGGTGTAGTGATAGAGAACTACTGTGCTGCTCTGCACGTCGTTCGCGTCCATCCAACTCTTCGGCAGGTCGAACTCGATCTCCGCGTCGTCCACGATGTCGTTCGAAGCCGAGGTTGATATTTCCACATAACCGTAAACTCCGACACCGCCAATCGCCGGGATGTCGGCAGGCCGCCCGTCAAGGGCATCGACCGCCACATCGACGTCGTCAAGCCCGCTCAGGAGATTCACCTTGACCTTCTTCACCCTCATGTCTTCCGAGCCGAAATCCGCGGAGGCGCCGGCGCCGGCCCCGACCGCGCCGATTTTTCTCCACTTCGAGTTCGGCCTCTTTTGCATGTGGTTCTCCAGCCACGTCGCGACGTTTTCAACAACATTCTCTGAAACGTTTTCAGGGATGGTCTCGGGTACGTTTTCCTCGACGACAACGGTGTCGGAATTTTCGGCGATGATTTCCTCCTCGACGATCCCCTGTTCATCCGGATTTTCCAGCACCACATCATCCGTGATCATCTCCGCCGCCCACGTTTCCACATCGGCAAATGGCGAAACGTTCTCGGAATATTCAACAGCGGGTTCTACTGCGGGTTCGGCCGCGCTTATAGCCGCAGACAATGTTTCAACAAGATCACCTGGCAAGGCTTCGGCCGCGGGTTCGGAAACGGGCGCGACTTCCTGCGGCGCGGCGTTTTCGCTTGCAGTCTCGCTCGCTTGAGACGCGAGGGCATCGGAAGCGATGTTCTCAACCTGCTGTGAAGCCGCGTTCTCGTCGATTGTGAATGAGAAGCTGTCGGCGGCCTCGGCGCTCGCAAAAGGCACGGATGAGAGGAGCATGACCGCCGAAAGGATGATCGCGATCGCCTTCTTGTGGAAAACCCGCCAGTCCACCGCGGGCGAGAATAGGTGCGTGGAAGCGGCGCCTCCAGCAATGTCAGAGGCGCCGCTCCCGATCTGGGTGTTCGAAAAATTAGCTTGGGAATTGGTTGCAGAAGCGGCGCCCGCTGCAATGTTCTGGGCGCCGCTCCCGCTTAGGTGCGCAGCAAAATTAGCGTTATCCTCGTAATCCGAGGTTTCCATGCACTTCAGGAGGTCCTTACTCATCTTTCGCACCCCCGTCGTGCATGAGAGAAAAGCGCGTCAAACCGCGCTGTGTGAGCTTGCAGAGCCTCTTAGGTCGCCCGCGGATCAGGCGCTGCTCGTTCCTGCACTCGACGAACCCACTCGTTTCCAATTGCTTTACCAATCGGGAAATCTCCCAAGAGGGCATTTTCAGATTCGAAACAAGCTGTGATTGGCTAATCCATTCATTAGAGAGCATCTCCCTTCCCAGATAGTCGATTTTTTCACCCACAGTGCGCACCTAAAGCGGGTTATTCTGCACTTAAACCGCTGATTTTGGCGCGCATAAGTCGGGAAAGCACACCCGAGCATATCGGAGAAATACGAAATGTTCTAAAAGGGGGCAGGTCGCGAATTATTACTATGAATTATCGGGTTTTTACGAAATGTATATAAACTAAAGTGAAGAATACATCAATGTATGAAAAAGAACACCAGGGTTTTGCGCGAAATCCTCTACCGCGTTTACGATCAGGGGGAGTTTTTCATGAGCCAGAAGTCGCTCGCCGAGGCGTGCCACACGTCGATGGACACCGTGAACCGCACCGTTGCGAAGCTGAACCACTTCAGGGCGATCGAGAAGAAGCCATTCGGTTTCAGGGTTTCCGAGCCGAAGAAGGTTTTGATGTTCTGGGCCGCGACGAGGAACCTTATCGAGGACATCCTCTACGTGACTTACTCGCCGGACTCCGCGAGCGAGATCGAGAGCCAGATGCCGGATAAAACGGTGTTCACCGCGTTCTCGGGTTTCCACAGAAAGTTCGGGAGGAGCCCGGTCGGTTACGACGAGGTGTATGTTTATGCGGACCCGGACGAGGTGAAGCGCAGGTTCCCGGAGTCGTCCGCGCTGAAAACGAACATCTACGTGCTCGAGCCCGACGCGCACCTCACGAAGACGAGCAAGGACAAGGCGCCGACGATCGCGCAACTCTACGTCGACCTCTGGCAGGTCGGAGGGAGCCCCGCCGACAGGTACGTTCTTGAGCTCGAGCAGAGCTTCGAGGCCAAGCCTTTGGAAGCTTTTAAGAAGCTTATTCGCAAATAAGAGATTTTTTTTGTATTAAAAATAAAATTTACACGTTTTTTATCGCATTTTTCAACTTAAAGTCATTATTCGCGCCCCAAAATCATTCGAAAATTATTTATACTTAATTATACACACTTTTAAGTATGTGGGAAAAGGACGAAATCGTGGAGTTGAACAAGAACGTCGGCGGAACCGGGAAATTCTCGAAGGAAAGCAGTTTGGATTTCGAAATCACTGCACAGAAGGACGCCAACGACTGGATGACTCAGCTCGCGCACATAATCCGCGCGCTTCTCGTGAGCCGCGCGTTCAAGAACCGCAACGAGCCAACGGCCGCAGCGGTCATCTTGACGACTTTCGACGAGCTGAAGATCCCGTACGACCCATACGCGATTGATAACACCGTTATACGAATCGCCCGGAAGCGCATAAAGAACGTCACCACGATCAGGAGCATGATAAGGGATGCCATCAGATAAGGTCGCGCGCGCGAAGAAGCTGATCGCGATGCACCCGGAGTGGTTCGAGGCGCTCGGAGTATACGACGAGCTCGGGAAGTTGCCGCGGTTCTCGACGAAGATCAGGGTGAACTTCACTATGGACGAGGAGCTGTACCACAAGTTCAAGCAGTTCTGCGTTCGGAAGGGGCTGAAGATGAGCCAGGTCGTCGAGAGCGAGATTCTGGAGTTCCTGAAGGCGCAGGGCGAGGTCGCGGGCGAGGAGAAAACGAACATCGAGTACTAAAGAACGCCGATCAACTTGTGGACCTGCGGTATTATTGAAACGTTTTCGACGCCGGCGCGCGCCGCCGCATCCGACAGACGCAGCATTTTGGCCATCGAAGGCCGCTTTTTCACTTTTCCTGCCGGCGTCACTGGTTGCAGAACGAGCGGGATTTGTGCAATTGAAATCAGACGTTCACAAACTTCTTCGATCGTCTCCTCCTTTGTCGACGGGAGCGTGACGATTTTCACGAAAATTTCAGTTCCCCTCTTGACCGCGAGTTTTATGCACGTTATCTCGTCCTCGAAAATATCCGGCCAGCGCCCGGGGACGGCCCGGTGCTCCGGAAGTTTGATATCCATCGCAACGATGTCGACATGATCCAACGCGGCGGCCATCAGGTTCTTGTTCGAGCCGTTCGTTTCGAGATAAACGCGCAGCTTTTCGTTCTTCAGCGCGCGCACGACATCGATCAGGAAATTTCCCGCTTGGAGCGGCTCGCCTCCGGTTAGGGAAACGCTGTGCACGTCACTTGTAAGAAGCGATTTTACGTGTTTGATCACCTGATTTGCAGACATCGGGTTCGGCGCACGCTTGAACTTCGCGCTGCCCCGGCTGCTTTCAACCTCGCAAAACCTCGGCCGCGGGTCCCGGAATCTTCTGCTATCGCAGTATACGCAATCATAGAAGCAGCCGGCGAACCTCACGAAGACCTGCCGTTTGCCGACGTGGATTCCCTCGCCCTGGATCGAGTTGAATATCTGGCCGATGTAACCGCTGGACATGTTTCACCGGAATAATGTAGATTTGAAGTATATTTATTGGGGCAGTCGTGGTTTGTTTGTGTAGCACAAACGGATAGACTTGCGAAGGGATTTTGTAGTGCCAAAAAATAACTTCAAAAAGGCATATACGTTTAGCACTACAAGATTGAACCATGGCGTTCATCCGAGCGAAGTACATCAATGGCGAGTACTACTTC